>JBKWCO010000122.1:0-5268 GCA_046975465.1 Streptococcus sp.
CCATGTAAGCTATCCCAGGAACTAGCTGTAGCAGTTACAGAAGAAGTATCGTTGACAGCTGTTCCAGCAAATATGGCAAAGCCTTGATTACTAAGTCCCAACCAAGATCCCAAGTGAGGAAAGATTAAAGCCGCTAAGATGTTAAAAAAGAAAATTACCGAGATTGCTGTTGCAATAGATTCATCTTTTGCCTTGATTACAGGTGCAGTTGCAGCAATAGCAGAACCTCCACAGATTGAAGAACCAACCCCTACTAAAGTAGTAATTTCGCTATCTAACCTAAATAGCTTTTGGATGAAGTAAGCAGTAACGAGTGCCGTAGCAATAGTCACTAGAATAATGGGAAGTGACGTTACGCCAACCTTAAAGACTTGAGAAAGATTTAGTCCAAATCCAAGAAGAATAACAGCGTATTGTAATACTTTTTTTGATGTGAACTGTATCCCAGTTTTAAGTTTTTCAGAGTCTGTAATTAAACTGCCAAACAAGAGGCCAATGAAAAGGCCAATGACAGGCCTCCGATAATAGGAAATAATATTCCAAGATACCAGGTTACAAGTGAAATAAGTATTGCAATACTTATACCAGGTAAGAATGATTTGATTTTCATTTTTTCATCTCCTTAAAAATTGCCTACATTATATCTTATTATTTAGGCTATGTAAAGGTGTTATTAGGCTTGTTTTTTGGGGAAACCATCTCTATAACTTGCTAAGGGTCTTTTTTTCTGATAGAATAGTATTAAAATATTATAATGGGAAATCTTAAGAAGGAAGGCTATATGTATCGTCATTTAAAGAAGTATTTGATTTTTATTGTGGGAGCTTTATTTGTTCATTATTTTTAGTCTTAGCTTACAACCGATAGAAAAAATGATAACAGTGTCAACGCTAAAGCTGAAGCTGCTTATAACCAAACGACTACTGCTTTTATTGGTAATATCGGTGAAACTGCGAGACAAATTGGTCAAGACTATAATATCTATGCTTCTGTTCTAATTGCTCAAGCTATTCTTGAATCGAATTCTGGGCAGTCAGGTCTTAGTCAAGCACCTTATTACAACTTTTTGGAATTAAAGGAACTTACAATGGAAACCTCGGTAACAATGCGTACTTGGGAAGATGATGGTACAGGGAAGACTTATGAGGTTGATCAGCCGTTCCGTTCTTATGGTAGCTTGAGCGACTCTTTGGCGGATTACGCCGCTTTGATGACATCATCAACTTATGCTGGAACTTGGAAATCTAATACAAGCAGTTATGCGGATGCCACTCAAGCACTTACAGGAACATATGCTACAGATAGTCTTTATGCTTCTAAGTTGAACAGTATTATTGCCTACTATGGTCTTACTGCCTATGACCAACTCTCCAGTTACCCAAACAACAGGTTCAACTGGTAGTCTTGTTTGGAATCGTTATAGAGGGTCTTACACGGACGCTGAAACTTTATCTATAGACGAGGCTTGGGCAAGCTATAAAAATTATAAATAATAGTAAGAGTCGAAAGGCTCTTTTTTGCGCACTTAAAAATCCCCAGCAACATATGTGGGGATTAAGATGAGAAGTCGTTAGCTTAGTTGTCAAAAGTGACTTCTTTAACAAGGTTATCTAGAAATTGTTCCCCCATTTTAGAGAGAGTAGCCTTTTCATGTTTCAAGTATACAATATCAATTTCATCATCAATATCTAGTGGAATAGAGACGATATTGTCACCATTTAAATTACTATTTAAGATACCAGTGGCAATTGTGTATCCATCCAAACCAATTAATAGGTTAAAAAGTGTTGCACGGTCTGAAACCACAATCGACTTTTTATGGGGGATTTGTGAGAGAATCTCTTCAGAATAATAGAAGGAATTATGAATCCCCTGTTCGTAACTAAGGTAAGGGAAGTCCTCTAAATCTTCTAAAGAGACAATCTCATGCTTGGCCAATGGATTTGATTTGCTGACAAAGATATGAGGTCTAGCTTTAAAGAGACTGGTATATGTGAGACGGTTGTCATCAAACATCTTAGTCAAGACGTCACGATTATAGCTATTAAGAAAGAGGACGCCGATTTCTGATCGAAAGTTCTTAACGTCTTCAATGATTTCATAAGTGCGAGTTTCACGTAAGAAGAGCTCATAACGTGTCATATCAGCTCTCTTGAGAAGTGAGACGAAGGCATTAACCACAAAGGCATAGTGTTGTGAAGAAACACTAAACAATTCACGTGTTTCTGTGTGACTCTTGTAACGTTCTTCCAAGAGATTCGTTTGTTCCACTACCTGACGGGCATAAGAGAGAAATTCAACGCCATCCTTGGTTAAGGTGATTCCTTTAGGGTTACGGATAAAGATATCAATTCCCATTTCTCTTTCCAAGTCACGAACAGCATTTGAAAGACTTGGTTGTGTGATGAAAAGTTGTTTTGCGGCTTCATTCATTGAGCCGGTTTCGACGATTTTGATAATATAATGTAATTGTTGAATTCGCATAGCCTTATTATAGCATATTTTAAGGATTATTCCTTAGGATAAGAGGCGAGTAAAAGGTCTTTTTAGGACTATACCAATTTTTATACTTGACAATGTCAAATATATGGAATATACTGTCCTCGTCAAGCTTTTTAAAGAGCTTATTGACTATACCAATTTTAAATAAAGGAGACATGACCTCTTTGATTTGAGGTTATTATTAAAAATATGTGTGGAATTGTTGGTGTTGTAGGTAACACAAATGCAACTGATATCTTGATTCAAGGACTTGAAAAGCTAGAATACCGTGGTTACGATTCAGCTGGTATCTTGTAGCTAGTGATACATCTAGTCAATTAATTAAGGCTGTGGGCCGTATTGCAGAACTTGCTGCTAAGACTAAAGGAGTAGAGGAACATCTGGTATTGGACATACTCGTTGGGCAACTCACGGAAACCAACAGAGGACAATGCTCACCCACACCGCTCAGAAACAGAACGTTTTGTTTTGGTTCATAATGGTGTTATTGAAAACTATCTTGAAATTAAGGAAGAATACCTTTCTGGTCACCATTTCAAAGGCCAAACTGATACTGAAATTGCAGTTCACTTGATTGGAAAATTTGTTGAAGAAGATGGTTTGTCAACTCTTGAAGCATTCAAGAAAGCTCTTCATATTATCCGTGGATCATATGCCTTCGCTCTTATGGATTCTGAAGATGCCTCAACAATTTACGTGGCAAAAAACAAATCACCACTTTTGATTGGTCTTGGTGATGGCTATAACATGGTCTGCTCAGATGCCATGGCTATGATTCGTGAAACAAATCAATATATGGAAATTCACGATCAAGAGTTGGTTATCGTGAAGGCTGATAGTGTTGAAGTTCAAGACTATGATGGAAATGTCAAAGAACGTGATAGTATCAGCTGAGCTTGACTTCTGATATTGGTAAAGGAACATACCCATACTATGCTCAAAGAAATTGATGAGCAACCAACAGTGATGCGTAAGCTTATTCAAGCCTATACAGATGATAAGGGTCAAGTGTCTGTGGATGCTGATATTATCAAGGCTGTTCAAGACGCTGACGTATCTCATATTCTTGCGGCAGGAACTTCTATCATGCTGGTTTTGCTTCTAAGAAGATGCTTGAAGAGGACTGATACAATCAGTTGAGCTTGGTATTTCTTCTGAGTGGGGTTATGGTATGCCACTCCAGCAAGAAACCTCTCTTTGTCTTTATTAGTCAACAGGTGAAACAGCAGATAGTCGTCAGGTACTTGTTAAAGCTAACGAGTTGGGAATTCCAAGTTTGACAGTGACAAACGTTCCAGGATCTACTCTTTCTCGTGAAGCTGACCATACAATGCTTCTTCACGCTGGCCAGAAATTGCCGTCGCTTCTACTAAAGCTTATACTGCTCAAATTGCAACTTTGGCTTCTTGGCAAAAGCAGGGCGAAGTTAATGGTAATGAAAAAGCTAAAGCCTTTGACTTGGTCACGAATTGTCTCTTGTGGCTCAATCTATCGAATCAACACTTTCTGAAAAAGAAGTTATTGATGGAAAGTTGCCAACCTTCTTGCAGAACACGTAATGCATTCTATATCGGACGTGGACAAGATTAAGTGTGGCCATGGAAGCTAGTCTTAATTGAAAGAAATCTCATATATCCAATGTGAAGGTTTTGCAGCAGGTGAGTTGAAACACGGAACAATTGCTTTGATCGAAGATGGTACACCTGTTATTGCCCTCTTGTCTGACGCTGTTCTTGCTAGCCACACTCGTGGTAATATCCAAGAGGTAGCAGCACGTGGTGCTAAAGTGTTGACTATTGCTGAGGAAAATGTTGCTAAAGAAGGCGATGACATCGTTCTTAATAACGTTCACCCTTACTTGTCACCAATTTCAATGGTTGTACCGACACAATTGCCATTTTGCAACACTCCATCGTGGACTCGACGTCGATAAACCACGTAACGGCTAAATCGTTACTGTTGAAAAATACCAACACTCTTACAGTGTAAGGAGTTGCTGGTTTTGTTTTACCTTGCTTAATTGGGAAATCTAAAGTAGAATAGTACATATCACAATCTTAGGAGAGAACATGTCATTACCAAATTGTCCCAATGTAACTCAGAGTATGTTTATGAAGATGGAATCTACTTGTATGTCCTGAATGTGCCTATGAGTGGGATCCAAATGAAGCTGCAGAAGAAGGGCTTGTGGTTCTTGATAGCAATGGCACACGTCTTGCTGACGGTGACACTGTTACAGTTATCAAAGATTTAAAGTTAAGGGCGCCAAAGATATTAAACAAGGCACACGTGTTAAAATATTCGTTTGGTTGAAGGTGACCACAACATTGATTGTAAGATTGATGGTTTTGGTGCTATGAAACTTAAATCTGAATTTGTTAAGAAAATCTAAAATAAGCTTTAGAAGCTAGACTTAAATTGCTAATATTATTTAAGTCTTTAGGAGTGTGACTATGAACTCATTTAAAAATGGGTTAGTCCCTCCTTTTTACTATTTTCAAAATCTTATATCATTTTTTAAAAAAATTTGGTATAATATTCAACAATACTAAATAATTATAGGAGTTTATATGTCATACGTTTTGGAAGTATTACCAGCCCTTTTGAACGGTGCGGTAGTCACACTTCAAGTATTCTTCATTGTTATCGTACTGTCGATTCCATTAGGGATTGTACTTGCTTTCTTAATGCAGATTAAATTCAAACCTTTAAATTGGTTACTAACCCTTTATGTTTGGATTATGCGTGGAACGCCCCTCCTTTTAC
>JBKWCO010000123.1:0-5178 GCA_046975465.1 Streptococcus sp.
TTCAATGCTAAGGACAACTTCTTCTACAAAACAGTTCGCTTGACTACTTATTATATGGTCGCGGTCACTGATGGTATTGATGCGCAAGCGCGTGTACTTGTAACTGTTGAAAATGTAGATACAGATACTATTTTCAATGCATCTGGTTTGGACTTTGATGTCTTGAAAGCATCAGCAATTGCCTATATCAATGCTAATACATTGGTTCAAAAAGAAAATGCCGGTGAGATGGCACGTAAGGTTTCTTATCGTGACCTTCCATAAGCCAAAGAGGAGTTAAACATGACAAAGAAAATTGTAACACTTTCAGGTGATGGAATTGGACCTGAGATTATGGCAGCAGGTCTTGAAGTTCTTGAAAAAGTAGCTTCAAAAATTGGATTTGATTATGACATTGATGCCAAACCATTTGGTGGTGCTGGTATTGATGCTGAAGGTCATCCACTTCCTAAGTCAACTTTGGATGCTGCTAAATCAGCAGATGCTATCCTCTTGGCTGCAATTGGTGGACCTAAATATGATAATGCGCCAGTTCGTCCTGAACAAGGACTTTTGGCCATTCGTAAAGAGTTGAATCTCTTTGCTAATATCCGTCCTGTCCGCATCTTTGATGCTTTGAAACACTTGTCACCTCTTAAACCTGAACGTATCGAAGGAGTAGACTTCGTCGTTGTTCGTGAGCTTACAGGTGGTATTTACTTTGGTGAACATATTCTCGAAGAAGATAAGGCTCGTGATATCAATGATTATTCAGCAGATGAGATTCGTCGGATCATGCGTCGTGCTTTCAAGATTGCCCAAGGTCGTGGCAAAAAGGTCACTAGTATTGATAAACAAAATGTATTGGCAACTTCTAAATTGTGGCGTAAGATTGCTGATGAAGTTTCTTTGGAGTTTCCAGACGTAACTCTTGAACACCAACTCGTTGATAGTGCTGCCATGATTATGATTACCAACCCAGCTCGTTTCGATGTGGTTGTGACAGAAAACCTTTTGGTGATATCTTGTCTGATGAATCAAGTGTCCTTCCAGGAACTTTAGGTGTTATGCCATCTGCCAGTCATTCTGAAAATGGTCCAAGTCTTTATGAACCAATTCATGGTTCAGCACCAGACATTGCCGGTCAAGGTATTGCCAACCCAATTTCAATGATTTTATCAGTAGCTATGATGTTGCGTGAAAGTTTCAATGAAACTGAAGGGGCTGAATTGATTGAAAATGCTGTTGATAAGACCTTGAACCAAGGCATCTTGACACGTGATTTGGGTGGTCAGGCTTCGACTGCTGAAATGACAGCAGCTATTATTAGCAATCTCTAAACTCATGACACTAAAACTAGTGTTACTCAGTGTTTTGTTGGTATGGAATCTCCTTGTTTTATGTGCTTATGGACTTGATAAAAGCAAGGCTATTCGACATAAGAGACGGATTTCTGAGAAGGCATTATTATTGCAGATTCTGATTTTCGGTGGTATTGGTGCTTTTCTAGGTGGAAAACTTTTTAGACATAAAATTAACAAATGGTATTTTAAGCTATGTTGGCTTATGGGCATTGTTATTGATGTCGTTATTTTATACCTTATTCTAACAAGACTTTCGGATTAGCTAATCCTTAGATTATATATGGAGTATTTTATGAGCGGAAAATCAATTTTTGATAAACTTTGGGAACGCCACGTCGTTACTGGAAACGAGGGCGAACCACAATTGATGTATGTGGATCAACATTATATTCACGAGGTTACAAGTCCACAGGCCTTTCAAGGACTTCGTGATGCTGGACGTAAAGTTCGTCGTCCAGATTTAACTTTTGGTACGACAGACCACAACGTTCCTACAGTGGATATTTTCAACATTCGTGACCTTATTTCTAAACCAGATTGATACTTTGGCGAAAAACGTTGAAGAATTTGGTATTGATGCGGCTACCCACGGTACTGCTCGTCAGGGGATTGTCCACATGGTTGGTCCTGAAACAGGTCGCAGTCAACCCGGTAAATTTGTCGTCTGTGGGGATAGTCATACAGCTACGCACGGTGCCTTTGGTGCCATTGCCTTTGGTATTGGTACATCTGAGGTAGAACATGTTTTTGCGACACAATGTTTGTGGCAAGTTAAACCTAAGAAAATGAAGGTTGAATTTGTTGGTAAACCTCAGCCAGGTGTCTATTCAAAAGACTTTATTCTCGCACTTATTGCACGCTATGGCGTTGATGCTGGAGTAGGATACGCAGTTGAATATTGTGGAGAAGCTATTGATGCCCTTTCAATGGATGAACGCATGACTATTTGTAACATGTCTATTGAATTTGGTGCTAAGATGGGTCTCATGAATCCTGACCAAAAACTTATGATTATGTTGAAGGTCGTCCATGGCACCTCAGGGTGAGAAATTCGAAGAAGCAGTAGCTGACTGGAAAACTTTGGTTTCTGATCCTGATGCTGAATATGATAAAGTAATCACTATTGATGTTTCAGAATTGGCACCTATGGTTACATGGGGAACTAACCCTGAAATGGGTGTTGAGTTTGATCAACCATTCCCAGAAATCAAAGACTTTAATGATGAACGTGCCTACGAGTATATGGACGTTAAGCCTGGCGAGTATGCTAAAGATATCGATCTTGGCTATGTCTTTATCGGTTCTTGTACTAACGCACGTCTTAGCGATCTTGAGTTAGCTGCTAAATTCGTCAAAGGAAAACATATCGCACCAACATTGACAGCTATTGTTGTTCCAGGTTCACGTCCAGTTAAGAAAGAAGCTGAACGTCTTGGTTTGGATAAAATTTTCTTGGATGCAGGATTTGAATGGCGTGATCCAGGTTGCTCAATGTGTCTTGGTATGAACCCAGACCATGTTCCAGACGGCGTTCACTGTGCATCTACAAGTAACCGTAACTTCGAGGGACGTCAAGGATATGGAGCTCGTACTCACCTTTGTAGTCCAGCAATGGCTGCAGCTGCGGCAATCGCTGGTAAATTTGTAGATGTACGCGATATGCCAGAAGTTCAAGCATAAGGGAGAAGATAATGGAAAAATTTACCGTCTATACAGGGAAATCAGTACCTTTGATGAATGATAACATCGATACGGACCAACTCATTCCCAAACAATTCTTGAAAGCTGTTGATAAAAAAGGCTTTGGTAAGAATTTGATGTTTGAATGGCGTTATCTTAATGATGACTACGAAGAAAATCCTGATTTTGTCTTCAACAAACCTGAGTATCGCGATGCGACTATTTTGGTTACTGGTGATAACTTTGGTTCAGGATCATCTCGTGAACACGCTGCATGGGCATTGGAAGACTATGGTTTCCGCTGTGTTATCGCTGGATCATTTTCAGATATCCACTATAACAACGAATTGAAGAATGGTATGTTGCCAATCGTTCAACCTTGGAAGTCCGTCAAAATTGGCAGCTCTTCCTGCAGGTGAGGAAATTACGATTGACCTTCCAAACCAAGTGATTAAATCTTCAGCAGGAGAGTTTCCATTTGATATCGATCATGAGTGGAAACGTAAATTGGTTGAAGGGCTTGACGATATTGGAATCACTCTTCAATATGAAGATTTGATTGTTGCCTATGAAAACAACGCCCATCATATTGGCAATAAGAAGCAATGATGTGTTAGTAAAAAAATAATGAGCACTTAAAAGAATGGGATAAGGACAATATCAAAAATGTTGTTCTATCTCATTCTTTTTGTTTGAAACAGTTAATATGGTAGAGGCGTTTTTGCAAGTAGCGTATGCTATAATAGAAAGATAGAAAGGAGGCCTTCATGTTTGCACAATTGGATACAAAATCCGTCTATAGTTTCATGGATAGTGTCGTAGACTTGAACAGCTACGTTGCGCGTGCCAAAGAGCTTGGCTACCAAGCCCTTGGTTTAATGGATCGTGACAATCTCTATGCTGCCTATCATTTTGCCCAGCTTGCAAGTAGAAACGGTTTACGTCCTTTGATTGGTATGGAAGCTAACTATTTTACGAGGAAGAAAAATTCTTTCGTCTATTAGCAAAAATAATCAGGGCTATAAAAATTGATGAAGTTGGCAACAGAGCTCTCCTCAGGGCAACGCGAGTTTACAGCTTTTCGACTATCTAAATGCTATTGCCCTCATCCTTCCGAGGAAGACTGGGAGCCAGGGTGACTCTTGGTTCAGAGGTTTTTATTGGGTAAGGCCAGAAGATGCTGGCAAAGAGTTTGATTATCCTGTAGTTCCTTTACATACAGTGCGTTATTTTGAGAATGCAGACTGCTCGACGATTCAGATGTTGCATGCCATCTCACAAAACGTTTCCTTGTCAGAGGCCTCTATTTGTCCTATGAATCAGCTTTTCTCGCCTCAAGAAATGGAAAGTGCATATAGTGATATTCCAGAGGCTTTGAACAATTTGGAGCAACTTGTTTCAGACATTACTTATCAATTTGATACGGATTTGAAGCTTCCCGTTTTAATCGAGATATGCCGCAGTTGACCAATTACGTCAATTAGCCCAATCTGATTAGGAAACAAAAAAGTTAAGCGAAGCAGTTTATCAGGAACGTTTAGACAAAGAATTGTCTATTATTCATCAGATGGGATTTGATGATTATTTCTTGATTGTCTGGGACTTGTTACGCTTGGGCGTAGCCGTGGTTATTATATGGGAATGGGACGTGGATCTGCTGCAGGAAGCTTGGTGGCTTATGTCCTGATATTACTGGAATTGATCCCGTTAAAAATGACTTGCTTTTGAGCGTTTTCTAAATGAAGAACGTTATAGCATGCCTGATATAGATATCGACTTGCCTGATATCTATCGAAGCGAGTTTCTTCATTATGTTAGGGACCGTTATGGTAGTAAGCACTCTGCTCAGATTGTTACTTTTTCAACTTTTGGGGCCAAACAGGCTATCCGAGATGTTTTTAAACGTTTCGGAGCCAAGGAATTTGAACTATCACAACTTAGTAAAAAGATTTCTTTTCGTGATACCTTGACCTCTGTCTATGAGAAGAATATGTCATTTAGACAGTTGATTAATCAAAGACAAGAATTTCAGAGGGCTTTTGAAATTGCTAAGGCTATTGAAGGCCAGCCAAGACAGACCTCAATCCATGCTGCCGGTATAGTGATGAGTGATGATGACCTGACTAACCATATTCCTCTAAAAGCTGGTGAGGAT
>JBKWCO010000124.1:0-5156 GCA_046975465.1 Streptococcus sp.
AGATGATCCTTGGTCAGAGATTACTGATAAGGATTTAGCTGTTTTCCCATCTAGTATGGAAACGTTTGGTCTCGTTTATGTTGAATCTGTTTTGAATGGTATTCCAACGATTTTATCAGATAATGCGGGACATAAATCTGCCTTTGAATATATGAACGAGCAAGGTTATATCTACCCTCTGGGTGATTTGGATGCCTTGACTAGAATGATTTCAGGGGTCCTTGATGGATTTGACCAAGAGAAACTTGAAGCAGTGCAAGCTGTTCCAAGTTTAAAAGAGAGATATTCTCTTGAGAGTGTTTATGCTAATATTACTGAAAAGATTGAGGGCGATGAATTGCGTCATAAAAAAGTAACTCAGAAAGATATCGATTTTTTAAACAGCCGAAAAGCTCTAACCAAGAGTATAAAATCTGCTGTGAAAAAATTGTTTCAGCTTAAAAAAATGAATTAAGATAGAATATAGTTTTCCATGTCTATGGATAGAGAGACCGTTTTTTGGCTGTCTTTTTTGTTCTTCTCTTTCTGTCCAATCATGCAAAATACCTTCCAAAATGGTATAATAAAAGCTACTATGTATAATTCTGTGTATTTGAGAGATGTGACGAATGGAGGTAAACTTTGAAGGATGTTTTTATCATAGGTAGCAGAGGTTTGCCTGCTCAATACGGTGGTTTTGAGACATTTGTTGAGAAGTTGGTTTCTCATAAGGTATCACCTGCTATACGTTATCACGTGGCTTGCTTATCTGACGAAAGTACTGGTAACCATTTTGACTATAAAGGTGCGGATTGTTTTACGGTCAATCCTCCAAAGCTAGGTCCTGCGCGTGTCATAGCTTACGATATGATGGCTATTAATTATAGCTTGAAACTTATTAAAAAAGAGGGAATTCAAGCCCCAATTTTCTATATTTTAGGAAATACCATTGGTGCTTTCATTGTTCATTTTGCCAAGAAAATTCAGTCCATTGGTGGGATTTTGTTAGTCAATCCTGACGGTTTGGAATGGAAACGTGCTAAGTGGTCTAAGCCTGTTCAAAGCTATCTCAAATACTCTGAAAAAGAGATGACAAAGTATGCAAACTTGATTATTTCTGATAACCGAGGTATTGAGACCTATATTCAAAATACCTATCCGTGGTCTAGAACGACTTTTATCGCTTATGGAACTGACTTATCTAAGACGACTTTGACTGCTGAGGATACCCCTGTTCGAGATTGGTATCAGAAATGGCAAACTCAAGAAAAAGATTATTATTTGATACTGGGTCGATTTGTTCCTGAAAACAACTACGAAACTGCAATTCGTGAATTTATGAAGTCCTCTACAGAGCGTGATCTTGTTATCATCTGTAATCATGAAGGAAATGCTTACTTTGATGAACTACGACAGATAACAGGATTTGATAAAGATAAACGTGTGAAGTTTGTGGGGACTGTCTATGATCAGGACTTGCTTAAGTATATCCGTAACCAAGCCTTTGCTTATATTCATGGACATGAAGTAGGTGGAACGAATCCAGGCTTATTAGAGGCCTTGGCTCAAACAGACCTCAACCTTATCTATAATGTAGACTTTAACCATCAGGTTGCTCAAGAGACTGCCTTGTATTGGAACAAAGAGGATGGAAATCTGTCGGGTTTGATTGATTCTGTAGATGGTCAAGTGTCATTTGAAGACTTGGGAAATGCTGCTAAAGCAAATATGAAAGAAAATTACACCTGGGAAAAATCGTGGGTGAATACGAGGAGCTATTTTTATCATGAAAGTAACTATTCTCATGTCTACTTATAATGGCGAGAACTTTTTAGCAGAGCAAATAGAGAGTATTCAGCAACAGACTTATACTGATTGGACCTTATTAATTCGTGATGATGGTTCTAAGGATAAAACGAGAGATATTATCAAACGTTTTTCTTTGAAGATGACCGCATTGTCTTTATCAATCCAGATCAAACTGAAAATTTAGGTGTTATAAAGAGTTTCTTTACGCTTTTGAAGTATCAAGAATCTGACTACTACCTTTTCTCAGATCAGGATGATACTTGGTTACCTGAGAAACTATCTCTTCAACTTGAGAAAGCAAGTCACTACCCATCTGATAAACCACTTTTGGTATATACGGATTTAAAGGTTGTGAATCAAGATTTAGAGGTACTTCATGAGAGTATGATTCGTACTCAGTCTGATCATGCCAATACGGAATTGGTTCAAGAAATGACAGAAAACACTGTTACAGGTGGTGTGTCTTTAATCAATCATGCTCTGGCTGGATTATGGACTGGTAAGGAAACGAACGAGCTTTTGATGCATGACTGGTATTTAGGTTTGCTTGCGTCAGCATTTGGCAATCTCGTTTATGTTGATCAACCGACAGAACTTTACCGTCAGCATGCGGATAATGTTCTAGGAGCTAGAACGCTTCGTAAACGTATGCAAAATTGGATTCGACCTCAGACCTTATTCAATAAATACTGGAAGTTGATTAGAGCTAGTCAGAATCAGGCAGAAAATCTTCTTTCTTTGCCACTGGATGCTAAAAGAAAGAGCTGGTTGAGAACTTTGTGACTATAATGGATCAAGGGTAAGAGAGCGTTATCGTCGTTTGAAAACATATGGTTACCGTAAAAATAGGGCTTTTCATACTTTTGTATTTACGAGTTTGATTTTGACAAAATTCATGAATAAGGAGGACTAAATGAATTTCTTTAGTCAAAAAAATAGGATTTTACTTAAGGAACTGATTAAAACGGATTTTAAATTGCGTTATCAAGGTTCTTTCATTGGTTATCTTTGGTCTATTTTGAAACCTTTGATGATGTTTACAATTATGTACCTTGTCTTTGTTCGTTTCTTGAGATTTGATGATGGGACACCACACTATGCAGTAGGATTGCTTTTGGCCATGATTTTTTGGGGCTTCTTTACGAGGCTACCAATATGGGGATGCTTTCCATTGTTTCACGAGGAGACCTCTTACGTAAGCTTAACTTTCCAAAGCAAACAATCGTTATCTCATCTGTGCTAGGAGCAGCGATTAATTTCTTGATTAACCTAGTGGTTGTTTTCGTATTTGCCTTGATTAACCATGTTCCGATTGGTTTCAATACTTTGGTTATCATTCCTCTCTTTATTGAGGTGCTATTGATGGCAATGGGAGTTGCTTTTATTCTATCAGCACTCTTTGTTAAATACCGTGATATTGGTCCTATCTGGGAAGTTGTGCTTCAAGCTGGTATGTATGCTAGCCCAATTATCTATTCCATCACTTACCTTCTTCAAAGAAACCAGACGTTTGTTGCAAAGGTTATGATGTTGAATCCAATCGCTCAGATTTTACAGGATATGCGTCATTTTATTATTGATCCAGTTAACCCAAGAGGCTGGGATATTATTAATAATAAACTGATTGCTTTTGTTCCTTATGCGATTCCTGTAGTGATTTTTATCATTGGTTTCCTTGTCTTTAATCGAAATGCTAAACGATTTGCGGAGATTCTATAATGTCAAATAATATTGCTGTAAAAGTAGATCATGTAAGTAAGTATTTTAAATTACCAACTGAGGCGAGTCAGAGTTTGAGAACAACTTTAGTCAATCGCTTTAAAGGAATTAAAGGGTATACTGAACAACATGTCTTGAAAGATATTTCTTTTGAAGTTGAAAAAGGTGATTTTTATGGAATTGTTGGACGTAATGGTTCTGGGAAATCAACTCTTTTAAAAATTATTTCTGAGATTTATGTTCCTGAAAAAGGGAAGGTTACCATTGATGGTAAGTTGGTATCTTTCATTGAGCTTGGGGTTGGGTTTAATCCAGAACTAACTGGTCGTGAGAATGTCTATATGAATGGTGCAATGCTTGGTTTTTCAACTGAAGAAGTAGATGCCATGTATGATGACATTGTAGACTTTGCTGAACTTCATGATTTCATGAATCAAAAGTTGAAGAACTACTCAAGTGGTATGCAGGTTCGTCTGGCTTTCTCAGTTGCTATCAAGGCTCAAGGTGATATCCTCATCCTTGATGAAGTGTTGGCCGTGGGTGATGAGGCCTTTCAACGTAAATGTAATGATTATTTCATGGAACGTAAGCAATCTGGAAAGACAACTATCTTGGTGACCCATGACATGTCAGCGGTTAAAAGTACTGTAATAAGGCAGTTCTGATTGAACATGGTTTGGTCAAAGTGGTTGGTGATCCAGATGAAGTTGCTAACCAATATAGTTTTGATAATGCTGCTGGTCAAAAGGTTTCAAACGACGATGTTGTTGTTGAAAATCCAAAAATCACTGATTTACAAGTGAAACTCTTGAATGACAATATTATCAGTCCTGACCAAGATATTTCATTTGAGATTTCATATGATGTCAATGAGGATATTGAGACCTATATCGCCTTTTCGTTAACGGATATTGACCGTGGTATCTGGATTTATAATGATAATTCCATGGACAATAAAACAAGTGGTTCTGGAAGAAAGACACTCACATATAAATGTAGTCTTGCCCATCTTAATAACATTAAGCTTAAGCTTCAGGTTTCTGTCCGAGATAAGGAGGATCAGATGATTGCTTTTGCTGATTCAGATAACTCACCAGTTATTCTCTTGAATCGAAATGATATTGAAGATGATGATAAGTCTGCTAAAGATTCTGCAACTGGTATGGTTAAGAGAAATGGAAAATGGGAGATTCAAGAATAGATGAAACGTCTCTTATTGTATGTTCATTATAATAAGTACGACGAATTAAGTGGTCATGTGCTCTACCAATTGGAGCAACTTCGACCACTTTTTTCTAAACTTATTGTGATTTCAAATAGTCAACTAACGAAGTCTGCAACAGTAACTCTCGAAGAGCTTGGCATAGCTGAAGTTATTCAGAGAGAGAATCTAGGCTTTGATTTTGCAGCTTGGAGAGATGGTATGGCTCATGTTGGATTCGAACGGTTAGCAGATTTTGATTCGGTTACACTCATGAATGATACTTGCTTTGGTCCTCTTTGGGATATGTCTGACCTAGTTGAAGACTTTGAACAACGCCAGAATGTTGATTTTTGGGGGATGACGAATTTTAGAAAGACCAAATATTTCGATGAGCATCTGCAAAGTTATTTTATATCTTTCAAAAAACATGTTGTCGATTCAGAAA
>JBKWCO010000125.1:0-5135 GCA_046975465.1 Streptococcus sp.
ACGACGTCCGTTTTTAGTTGACATACGGTGACGGAATCCGTGTTTACGTTGACGACGGATTTTACTTGGTTGATAAGTACGTTTCACGTTGAATACCTCCTGATAGATTTTCGTATTCGTTTAGCCGGCTATTTTTGATCAGTTACTAAACATACCATACTATTTTATAGCAATAGCTTAATCTTGTCAAGAATTACTTAGATATTAATTTCATTATATCTTCGATGCCCGGAGGCTAGTGATAACTGTAAACTACAATGCCGTTCCTATATCATCGCTTGCTCATAACCTTCTTGCTAGTTTAGCTATTTTCTTGAGTACCTCTTTTCGCTTATGATCACTCATATACTCAACAGGTGAAACCTGGGTAACTTTGACCGGTTTAATACCACAAGGTTTTAGGACTTGAAATTTTAGAACTTTGCTATAATCTTGAACTAAAGGTAGAACTATCTTTGGTGTATTGTGGGTTGTAATAATCCAAGCTTTCCCAGTCAATTTACCATCCAATCCACGGGGTGTATTTTCATAGGCAAAACCAGCAACAAAAACGCGTTCAATAAATCCTTTCAAGATAGCTGGCATTCCACTCCACCAAGTTGGAAAAATAAAAATCAACTGATCTGCCCAAGTTATTAAATCTCGATAGTCTTTCATAGCTACATCGTGCGCTAAGTCTTTTCTCCTATGTGTTGTATCAAAACGTAAAACAGGATCGAACTTCTCTTTATACAAATCTAGAATCTTTAACTCATGTTTAGACGATAAATTTTCTTTAACAGTCTCTAGTATAGAGGCATTGTAGCTCTTATCGTTTGGATGGGCGTAGATAATTAAGGTTTTCATTGTTTAGCTCCTTTAACATAGATGTCTAACATAGTACTAACAGTCTCTTCAATAGTGTTACTATTGAAATTATCACCAATAGGACTCCTTACCAAAACGGCTAATCCAGTAATAAAACTCCAGATATGAACTAATATTTCTGCCTCACTACCCGAAATGTTCATTTCACTTTTTAGCTTCAGAACCACACTCTTAAAGTGCTCAAACCCTGGTAAATGGGCATTAACAGAGATACTGTCCCGAGTGAGCTCCATATAATTGAAAGGAAACTTAATAAACAAGGCCTCAAAACTATTTGTTTCTTTTTGAGCAAATTCCACAAAATTACAGCCCATTAATACTAATTGACCTCTTACATCAAGCGAAGAGTCTACCCCTTTTGTCAGATACTTCAAAAAGATCTCAGATAAATGCTCCAAAACTACCTGAAGATAGACATCCTTATTTTCAAAGTGCTTATAGGGTGCCCCATGGGTGACCCCACATCTTTGAGCCACCGTTCGGATAGATAGTTGATCGACACCTCTTGTTCTTATCTCCTCGACTCCAGTTTCGATTAACTTTTCCTTCAATTCAGCAGTATTACGTTTCATTTTGACTCCTATTTCCATCTAAGTAGACAGCGACTACCTTTTAAATAAAGTATACACCGTCTACTTTTTGTTGTCAAAAAAACTAGCCTCCAAATAAGACTAGTTTCTGTAAGCAATAAACGCTATTGTAATCATACTTTTGTCACAACAACGTAACGATTGGGATCGTCACCTTCTGAGTGACTTTCAACACCTTCAATTTGAGATATAGCCTTATGGATAATTTTTCGTTCGCTATTCGTCATTGGATCCATAACGTACTCTCGACCTGTTTCTTTTACTTTAGCCGCCATTTTTTCTGCTAGATCAATCAAAGTCTCTGTGCGTTGCTCCAAATAATCACGAACATTAAGAACAACACTAAAACGTTTAGAATGACGATCGTGCAAATAATTTTGCGCTAAAAGTTGTAAAGACTTGAGAACCTTGCCATGATAACCGATAACACGACCAGGTTGGTCTGTTTCAATCTGAATGATAATATTGCGACGATTGTGACTAACCTCTAGACTAGCATCAACATCCATTTCATAGATAATTTTTTCGAGGTAAGATAAAACATCATCTGCAGCCCCTTGAATATCTTCTAAATTATTTTCAGAAGACTCATCTGAACTAAACTCAGATGCCACAAAAGAACTGAAATCTCCTTCAGAAGTTTCAGAGTTTGAACTTGAGCAACTGGTTCTAGTTGAGGTTCAAGCGAACTTGCCATAAATTCTGTAACATCCTCTTCGATGACTCGTTTAACAGATAAGGAATAATTGTTGCCTTTGGTTGCTCTGTTTCTTATCTGTCAACTCTTCACCAAGGGCTCTGTAGAAACTGGTTGCTTTAAGTCTTCATGTGCAATTTCCTTATTATCTGAAACCGCAACAAGTTTTGTCACTTTATTGAAAGCAATCGTTTCGTCTTTTGGACTTGCGACAGAATCGTCTAATTGTTTTATAGCATCAGGAGCCACTTTAACGGTGTTTTGATCTGCTTCATGAGCTATCTTTTCATTTATTGGTTCAACACTAACTCGAGCTGGCTTCTTTCCGAACCCTAGAAAACCTTTTTTCTCACGAGAAATCACCTTAATATGAGCCTTCATACGGGGTAAATTAAGATCTTTCAAACCTTTTTCGATAGCTTGTTCGACTGTTCGTCCAGAATAGACAACCATAATAAGTATCCTTATTTACGTTTATGCGCCTTTTTCTTGGCACGACGAATCTTAGCTTTACGTTCTTTTTCTTCCATTTCCAAACGATTACGTTCTTCGATGATTTTAAACGGATTATTAAAAACCAAAATCTGAACAACTTGGAAGGCGTTCGAAACTGCCCAGTAAAGTGCTACCCCTGAAGAAATCTGAGTTCCAAACCAGAAAATAAAGATTGGAAGCATGATATTCATAACAAGAAGCATTGCACTACGATCTTTAGCTGCCTTATTTGTCAACCAAGTTGAAAGGAAGGTGAAAGCAGCCGCCAAAATCGGAAGAATAAAGTAAGGATCTTTCTGACCTAGGTCAACCCAGAGGAATGTTCCTTCTCGCAACTCAGGTACACGTGTAAGTGCCCGTAAAGAGCCATCAAAATAGGAAATTGGATCAAGAGAGGAACGAAGCTTGCGTAAGGATTTACACCATGCTCTTTATAAAGATCTTGTTGTGCATAAGCAAGAGCTTCACGATTCTCGCGTCCAGGATACTCACTCTGCAAGCGACGTAACTCTGGCTGCAACTCTTGTAGTTCACGGCTTGACTTAATTTGGCGATTATAAAGAGGAATCATTACCGCACGAATTAAAATCGTGAAAATAATAATACCTAATCCAATAGAACCACCAAATGAGAGCCCTTGAATAGCCTTCCCAAACATTAAAATAAGACGTTCCCAAAGGCCTGTAGAGTGACTTGTAACATAACTTCGTCCACACGCGGACAAAAGCAAGAGAGCTCCTGCACCTAAAACAGATATATTAAGTTTTTTCTTCACTAAAAACTCCTTTTTAATACGATAAAGAACTGCTTCGCTTCCATTCATTAAGAGTATCTCAAAAATCAGGAGTGATTTTAGTTTATCCTACAATGTAAAGAAGCAAAATAATTTTTTAGTCCTTATATAACTTTGCTATTTTTAAGACATGAACGAGATTGCTATAAATGTCTTGATAACTTAAGTCTTCGACACCTTTACGAGCAATAACGACAAAATCTTGATGTTCTAACTGAGATGACATGTCCATCAGTGCATGTCGTAGACGACGTTTTACCCGATTCCGAGTAACCGCATTACCAAGACGCTTACTGACTGACAAACCTACTCTAAAATGAGGTAAATCACGATCCAGACAGTAGACAACAAATTTTCGATTAGCAACACTGTGTCCTGCATCAAATAATGCTTTAAAGTCTTTCTCTTTCTTAACGCGATAAGATTTTTTCAAAATGTGACTCCAAACTCAAAATTAGTACTATTATATCATAAATAGCAAAAAAGCCCAAAACCTTATGGTTAGGGCCTTAGAGACTTATTTTTTTAGAGCTTTTTGAGCTTCTTTGATTTGCCATTTAACCTGGTCAAAACCAGTTCCACCAAGGGAATGACGACGTTCAACAGCTGTATGAGATTTAAGTGTCTCATAGATGTCCTCTTCAATTAAATCTGAAACTTCTTGATAACGTTCGAGAGGAACATCCTGAAGGTAATAACCAGCTTTGGTACACTCAAGAACAAGTTTTCCAACAATCTCATGTGCTTCACGGAATGGTAGGCCTTTAGATGCAAGATAATCAGCCAACTCTGTAGCATTTGAAAAATCTTTCTCTGTTGACTCTGCCATATGTTTGTCGTTAACAGTCATTGTATTGAGCATGCCTGCGAGAATATCAATAGCTACAGTAATCGTTTCTAACGTATCAAACATACCCTCTTTATCTTCTTGGAGATCTTTATTGTAG
The DNA here is from genome assembly GCA_046975465.1 of Streptococcus sp. Taxonomy (GTDB): domain Bacteria; phylum Bacillota; class Bacilli; order Lactobacillales; family Streptococcaceae; genus Streptococcus. Next base: position 4,390 of record JBKWCO010000125.1, read on the forward strand.
GCCAAAGGTAATGACTTCATCACGGTCAATAATCCAATCAAATTGCCATAGACACGACCTGATTTCCCACGAATTAGTTCTGCCATATCTGGGTTTTTCTTTTGAGGCATAATGGACGAGCCTGTTGAAAAAGTATCAGATAGAGTTACAAACTTAAACTCGTTAGAACACCAGTTAATGATTTCTTCACAAATACGTGTCATATGCATCATGAGAATACTTGAGTTTGACAAGAATTCGAGAATGAAGTCACGATCGGAAACAGCATCCAAGGAATTGCTATATGGTTTTGCAAAGCCCATTAAGTCAGATGTCATATTACGATCAATCGGGAAAGTTGTTCCTGCTAGTGCAGCAGCTCCGAGTGGAGAGATATCCGTATGCTTGATATTAAATCCAAAACGTTCGGCATCACGTGTAAACATGTTGTAATAAGCCATCAAGTGGTGACCAAAAGAAATCGGTTGTGCATGCTGCAAGTGGGTGTAGCCTGGCATAATTGTATAGGTATGTTTGTCTGCTAGATTGACCAAAGTACCACGTAAGTTATCGAGCTTCTCAATAACTTCCACTAGTTTGGCTTTTAGATACAGGTGCATATCCGTAGCTACTTGGTCGTTACGTGAACGTGCTGTATGAAGTTTTCCTGCTACTGGTCCAATTTTAGCTGTCAAAAGACTCTCCATATTCATATGAATATCTTCATTAGAAACATCAAATTCTAGTTTACCAGCCTTGTACTCCTC
>JBKWCO010000126.1:0-5041 GCA_046975465.1 Streptococcus sp.
AAGAATACCATTAAAGCCTATGAAAAAACGCTTTTTAACCATAGTCTGACTCCTGTATGTTTTTTCCTAACCATAGAATAGCAAGCTCAACTTAAATCAGCCTAAAGCAAAAAAAGACTCAAAGAGCCTTTTTCCTTTATATCAATTTTTCTTTCAGATATTGTCCTGTGTAGCTTTCTGGAACAGTGGCTACTTCCTCTGGAGTCCCTGTAGCTACGATGGTACCTCCACCGACACCGCCTTCAGGACCCAAATCAATGATATGGTCTGCGGTCTTGATAACATCCAGATTGTGCTCAATCACGAGAACAGTGTTGCCATCGTCCGCAAAACGCTGAAGCACCTTCAAAAGACGTGCAATGTCATCTGTATGAAGACCCGTCGTCGGTTCATCCAGAATGTAGAAGGACTTCCCTGTAGAGCGTTTGTGCAACTCACTAGCCAGTTTCATACGCTGGGCCTCACCCCCTGAGAGTGTTGTTGCGGGTTGCCCCAAAGTGACATAGCCAAGTCCCACGTCCTTGATCGTTTGCACCTTACGAGCAATCTTAGGGATAGCCGCAAAGAAGTCAACTGCGTCATCAACTGTCATATCCAGAATTTCAGCAATATTCTTGCCCTTATAACGAACTTCTAAGGTCTCAGAATTATAGCGTGTTCCATGGCAAACCTCACAAGGGACATAGACGTCAGGCAAGAAATGCATCTCAATCTTGATAATACCGTCACCAGAGCAGGCTTCACAACGGCCACCCTTGACATTGAAAGAGAAACGCCCCTTCTTGTAACCTCGAATCTTGGCCTCATTGGTTTGGGCAAAAAGATCACGAATATCGTCAAAGACGCCTGTGTAAGTCGCTGGATTAGAACGAGGTGTACGCCCAATTGGACTTTGGTCAATATCAATCAAGCGCTCGATATGCTCGATGCCAGTCACGGATTTGTGTTTCCCAGGTTTCTCACTATTTCGATTCAGCTCTTGGGCAATCTTTTTCTTGAGAATACCATTAACCAAAGTCGATTTCCCGAACCAGAGACACCTGTCACTGCGATTAATTTCCCAAGTGGGAATTTGACCGACACATTCTTAAGGTTATTTTCGCTAGCTCCTGTAACCTCGATAAAACGACCATTACCTACACGACGTTCCGTCGGTACAGGAATTGATTTGGCACCTGACAGATATTGCCCAGTGATTGAGTTCTTGTTCTTAGCCACTTCCTCTGGGGTTCCTGAGGCCATGATTTGACCACCAAAGGCACCAGCACCAGGTCCCACATCGATAAGCCAGTCAGCCTCACGCATGGTATCTTCATCATGCTCTACCACAATCAAGGTATTGCCAAGGTCACGCATCTTTTTAAGACTTGAAATCAAGCGATCATTGTCACGCTGATGAAGCCCAATAGAAGGCTCATCCAAAACATATAGGACTCCAGAAAGGTTAGAGCCAATCTGTGTCGCCAAACGGATACGCTGACTCTCACCACCTGAAAGAGTTCCAGCCATACGAGAGAGAGTCAAATAATTAAGACCTACATTATTTAGGAAAGTCAAGCGATCCTTGATTTCCTTAACAATTGGACGAGCGATCACTCCCTCGTTTTCACCTAATTCAAGGTTATCGATTTCCTTAAGATGATCTGAAATAGACAAATCAGAGATTTGACCAATATTGAGGCCATTCTCGCCACCAACACGAACCAGAGTGCTGCTTCGTTAAGACGATAGCCATGACAAGTTGGACATGACAGTTCATTCATATAACCACGCATGACATTGCGGGTGAAATCACTGTTAGTCTCATGATAGCGTCGATTGATATTAGTCACAACCCCTTCAAAAGGAATGTCAATATCACGCACCCCACCAAAATCATTAACATAATGGAAATGGAATTCACGATCCCCAGATCCGTAGAGAATCAAATCTTGTTCTTCTTTTTTAAGATCTTCAAATGGCGTATCCATATCCACGCCGAACTGCTCCATAGCCTGCTCAAGCATGGCTGGATAGTAGTTGGACGAAATAGGATTCCAAGGCGCCAGAGCACCTTCACGTAAGGTCTTACTAGCATCAGGGATAACCAAATCCATATCAACTTCCAGTTTATTACCCAAACCATCACAGGTCGGACAAGAGCCGAATGGCGCATTGAATGAAAAGAGACGAGGTTCCAACTCTGGCACTGTGAAGCCACAAACCGGACAAGAATAATGTTCTGAGTAAAGCAGCTCATTATCATCCATGGTATCCACAATCAAGTAACCATCTGCTAATCGCAGCGCTGCTTCTACTGAATCAAAGAGTCGGCTACGGATACCATCCTTATTCACCAAGCGGTCCACAACCACTTCGATATTATGCATCTTAGACTTAGACAACTCTGGCACTTCTGTGACATCGTAAATCTCACCATCTACACGAACACGAACATAACCGTCCTTCTGCACACGATCAAAAACGGCCTTGTGTTGCCCTTTTCTACGACGAACAATTGGCGCTAAAATCTGCATACGCGTACGCTCAGGAAGAGCTAGAACCTCGTCCACAATCTGTTCTACAGAGGATGACTGAATAGCGCCATGACCATTAGGACAATAGGGAACACCCACACGCGCATAAAGGAGACGAAGATAGTCATTAATCTCTGTTGCCGTTCCGACCGTCGAACGAGGGTTTTTGCTTGTTGTTTTCTGGTCAATGGAGATGGCAGGACTCAAACCATCAATCGAGTCCACATCAGGTTTCTCCATATTTCCCAAAACTGACGGGCATAAGCTGACAGACTCTCCACATAACGGCGTTGACCCTCTGCATAAATGGTATCAAAAGCCAAAGAAGACTTACCAGATCCCGACAACCCGTCACGACGACGAGCTTGTCACGAGGAATCTCCACATCAATATTTTTTAAATTGTGAGCTCTTGCTCCATGAATCACTAACTTATCTTGCATATTTTTCAAGAGGCCCCAGCCCTAAAGCCACTGCCACTCCTTTCTACAGACGGATGGAAACGCCATCCCGACTTTCTCTCATATTATAACAAAATTTCAATTTATCCAGCCCAAAAATGTTTCAAATGTAGTATAATGGTTGAGTATGTAAAAAGGCAAAGAACATCGTCTCTAGGCCTCAATTGACATCACTAAAAAGCTAAGTACTGCTGATTTATCTGACTTTTTCTGGTCCAAGGAAGGACCAGACATTTTGAGATAAACATGCCAACACTTAACGAATGACAAAGGAGGGGTTCCCATTGAAACAAATGTTCTTATCCACTGGAAAAGAATTCAAAGAAATTGAGACATTCGAGCCGGGTGCTTGGATTCATTTGGTAAACCCTTCCCAGGAAGAAGCCTTAAAGGTTGCAGAACGTTTTAACATTGATATCCAAGATCTCCGCGCCCCTCTGGACGTGGAAGAAACTTCACGTATCGATGTCGAAGATGACTACACCCTAATTCTAGTCGACGTCCCAACCCATGAAGAGCGTAATAACAAAAGCTACTACGTCACTATTCCATTGGGTATCATCGTTACCGATGAGGTGGTTGTTACTACCTGTCTTGAGGACATTAGTCTCATGGATAACTTCCTCAACCACCGTGTGCGTAACTTCTACACCTTCATGAAGACCCGTTTTGTCTTTCAGATTCTCTATCGCAATGCTCAACTTTACCTAACTGCCCTACGCTCCATCGACCGTCAGAGTGATAAATTGGAAGCTCAGTTGGAAAATGCGACTAAAAACGAGCACTTGATTGACATGATGGAATTGGAAAAATCCATTGTCTACCTAAAAGCCTCACTTAAGATGAATGAGCGAATTGTCAAAAAGCTAACAGGTAACGCCTCTAGCTTGAAGAAATATATCGAGGACGAGGATCTCTTGGAAGATACTCTGGTTGAAACCCAACAGGCCATTGAGATGGCAGGCATCTATGAAAATGTCTTGAATGCCATGGCTGAAACCTCTGCCTCTATTATCGGCAATAACCAGAACACAATCATGAAAACACTCGCTCTCATGACTATGGCTCTGGACATCCCAACCGTTATCTTCTCCGCCTACGGTATGAACTTTAAAAACAATTCTATGCCTCTAAACGATTTAGATAACGCCTTTTGGGTCATCTTCTTCATGGCAGCCTTCGGGTCATCCTGCGTTGTTATCTACTTTATCAGGAAAAAATGGTTCTAACATAGAGCCTCTTCTTTTCCCTAAACTACAAAACTAAAAAATAATACTATTTATCGAAAGGTCATCTCATGGACATCCAAAAACTCACCAAGAAAAACCAAGAATTTATCCACATCGCAACTAACCAACTCATCAAAGATGGTAAATCAGACCAAGAAATCAAAGACATTCTTGGCAATGTCATTCCTGAACTTATCGAAAATCAGAAAAAAGGAATCACAGGACGTGGACTCCTTGGTGCTCCAACTGTTTGGGCTGCTAGTTTCTCTCCTGAAAAACACCAAAAACCTGAAACTGGTAAGCCTAACAAAGAAGTACCAGAAACAGACAAAACACCTTGGAAAATGTGGCTTGATACCTCACTCTTCCTTCTAGCCATCGTTGCAATCATGAACGCAATCTTTGGTTTCTCAGGTACACAAACTAGTTACGGCCTCACAACCCTTCTTTCAGTGTCATTCATTGGCGGTCTTGCTATGTATACCCCTTACCACTACATCTACCGTCACAATAACAAACCAAAAGAAGAACGTCCAAAATGGTGGTTCAGCATGACCCTCAGCACTCTCTCTTTTATTGCATGGTTTGCTCTCTTTAGTCTTACAGCCCTTCTTCCAAGCTACCTCAACCCTGGTCTTTCACCAATTGTGATCCTTATCATTGGTGTCATCGCTGGTGTTGCCAAATACTTCTTCAAACGTCACTACAACGTTCAAAGTACTTACGCACCTGCATCTTAATCAATCTCAACCCCAAGCACCCTTATGGGTGCTTTTTTACGTCAGAAATCTTGACACAGTTGGCTCTTCTATACTAAAATATTAAAGCTAACAGAC
>JBKWCO010000127.1:0-4970 GCA_046975465.1 Streptococcus sp.
CCACACCGATTGAGACTTTCATATAAGGAAGAGCGAAGTCCACTTGTTTCTTACGTTCATCAGTTACTGTGAAGTTGGCAAGCGTAATATCTACCTTGTTTGAAATCAAGAATTCTGCACGGTTGGCCGCATCTACTGAGACGTATTTAGGTTTAACACCCAAGTCTTTAGCCAAACGGTTACCAAGTTCAATATCGTAACCTTGGTAAGCACCCTTGTTATCCACATAACCGAATGGTTTCTTGTCCGCAAAAACGGCGATACGGAGTTCACCACTCTTCTTAATTTCTTCAATAGTACGTGCTTTGGCTGTTGATTTACCAGAGCTACTGTTACTTGAGCAAGCAGTCACTGCCACCAAGGCAAAGACGAGGGCTAATAGGGCAAAAATTTTCTTTGTTAATTTCATAAATATCTCCTAAAATATTATATTTTTTATTAAAAACAATGGGTTACAAATAGGCACCAAACTGGCTGAAGTCAAAGACATTGAGGAACTCTTGAGCTCGCTTAGTCTTGGGATGATTGAAGAATTCTTCAGCAGTACCTTCCTCAGCGATGACTCCCTGATTCATAAAGATAATACGGTCAGCGATGGCACGCGCAAACTGAAGCTCATGGGTTACAATCAACATGGTGCGCCTTCTTGAGCGAGGTCATTGATCAATTCCAAAACTTCACGAACCATCTCAGGGTCAAGCGAGGCCGTCACCTCGTCAAAGAGGATAACTTCAGGATGCATGAGCAGGGAACGGACAATGGCCACACGTTGCTTTTGACCACCGATAGTTGTCGCGCGAAGCTATGCTTCTTTTCAGAAGTCCCACACGCTCCAAAAGTTTCTCAGCCTCGGCGATGACTTCTTCCTTGTTACGCCCTTGGGCTTTGACCGGTCCCAAAATCAGATTTTGTAGGATATCCAAATGAGGGAAGAGGTCATAACTTTGAAAGACCATGCCGATTTTCTGACGAATCAGATGGAAATCCTTCTTACTTCCAGTAATAGACTTACCGTCAGGAGAATATCCCCTCCTTGAATAGTCTCCAAGCCATTGATACAACGTAGCAGGGTCGATTTTCCACAACCTGAGGAACCCAGGATAACAACGACTTCACCTTGTTTAACATCCAAGGAGATGCCTTTGAGAATCTCATTGTCCCCAAAGGACTTTCTCAAATCCTTGATTTGTAAAATGCTTTCTGTCATCTTAATTCCTCCAACGATTTTCAAGATAAGTAGACAGCTTAGATACTGGGTAACAAATGGCAAAATAAAGAATCAAAATCGTGCCATAAATCCAGAAAGAAGCTGTTGGAATAGTCAGGCGGTTACTGTCGATAATCTGCTGACCAACCTTGGTCACCTCTACTACGCCAATCAAAACCACCAAGGATGTGGTCTTAATCATACGTGTCACCAGGTTAATAGCCTGAGGCAACAAGCGACGCAAGACTTGTGGGATAATCACATAGGTATAGAGTTGGCGATTGGTCAAGCCAAGGGCCCTTCCGCTCTCAAACTGGTGTCTAGGTAGTGACGTGATTGACCCACGCACTAAATCACCCATCTCAGCCGTTCCCCAAAGGGTAAAGACGATAATAGCCGATAACTCTCCTGAGATATTGATGTTAAAGTTCCTAGCCAGCCAAAATAGACAATAAAGAGCAAACCAATTGGGGCATGATACGAATAAATTCCAGATAAATACGTGACAAAAAACGAATAATCTTAGATTTCGACGTCATGACAATTCCAAAAAGAGTTCCTAGTAAAAGGGACAGAAGCACCGAAACGATGGAAATTCCAATAGTTACGCCTAAACCTTGTAAGATACGTAGGAAATTATTCCCCTGAAGAAGAACCTGAAAGCCCGAATCCTGCATAGCGTAACCTCCTTTCAATCCAACTAAAGACTAGAGAAATCGGCAGCAACATCAAGAGATAAGCCACCACCAACATGCCTAGAGCCACATCGGTTTCGTAGTAAAGACCAATCAAATCCTTGGCCACATACATCAAATCCGCCAAGGCTACCGCTGAAAATACTGACGTTTCCTTGATAAGGAAAATAACGTTAGCACTAAATGACGGTAACGCCACAGCCACTGCCTGAGGAAGGACCACATAGCGAAAGACTTGGAATGGCGTCAAACCAATAGACAAGCCCACTTCATGTTGGGTCTGACTAACAGCCTCTAGACCACTTCGGAAGGACTCCGCCATATAGGAACCACCCAAGAAAATCAAACCTACCACAGCACAAGCCTCTGAGGATAGAACCAAACCTATACGAGGCAAGCCAAAGTAGAGAAAGAAGAGCTGAATCAAGAGTGGCGTATTACGAGATAGCTCAATATAAGCCGTCGAAAGCTGACTCAAAACAGGCACTCGGTAATGACGAATAACACTCACTACCAAGCCCAAAAGGAAGGAACCAAGAATCCCCAGAACGGCAATATGTAAGGTTAAAAAGAATGCCTTCTGATAAAAGGGCAAATACTGTTGAACAATGGACCAGTCCAAAACTTACCTCCTCATTTAAGGTACAAAGGGCGTAGAAAATTCCGTAAGGCAAATAGGAAACTGACGACGTGTGCTGGCACACTAGGAAGTTTATCTTTTGCTCTAGGAATTTAGCCTGTGTTCAATTCCATAAGATACAAAGGGCGTGTAAAATTCCGTGAGCATTCACTGCCATCTACTTCTAGCCCTTTGACCTTCACTCGCCCCTGATAATCATTGCGGTACGCAAATCTTCATCAAACACGAACGAATTGCTTTATTTCATTTGAAACGTTAGATTTATTCTACCACCTGTTAGATTATTTGGATAATATGTATTTTTTATCGAGGTGATAAAGAAAAGATATAAATAAAATCTGGATTTCTGTAAAGAAAAAAACACCTCAGTCTCAGAGATTTCTCCGAGACTAAGATGTCTGTGTTTTAGATACTATTTCTTAAATCAAATGGCTTTCACGTTTGTCGAACATTTCTTGTCCCAAGGCTACCAATTCCTTGATAAGGTCTGAATAAGAAAGTCCCATATTTTCCCAAAGAAGTGGATACATTGACCATTGGGTGAAACCTGGCATTGTATTGAGCTCATTAAGATAAATGGTTCCATCCTCTGTCAGGAAGAAATCACAGCGGGCAAGACCACAACCACCGAGGGCACGGAAGGCCTTGGCCGCATAAGCACGCATTTGTGTCATGACTTCTGCAGGCACGTGAGCTGGGATGTCCATGGTAATCTTATTGTCAATGTACTTGGCTTGATAGTCATAGAAAGCCACATCTTTGACTACTTCACCTGGATCAGTCGTTTTGACATTTGTATTGCCAAGGATACCAACCTCGATTTCTCGGGCAACCACACCTTGCTCAATCAAGATACGACTATCATATTTGAGAGCCAAATCAATCGCTGCACGAAGCTCTGCTTCATTTTCAGCTTTAGAAATCCCAACAGATGACCCCATGTTAGCAGGTTTGACAAACACTGGGAAGGTTAATTTTTCAAGTGTCTCTGCTACTGCTGCTTCCAAATCTTCACCCTCGATGAAGACTGTGTAGGCAACCTGAGGCACACCAGCAACTTCAAGAATGTGTTTGGTCATAATCTTGTCCATAGCCACACTTGAAGAAAGAACATTAGTACCCACATATGGCAATTTGAGGGTTTCGAGGAAACCTTGGATAGAACCATCCTCACCCATAGGACCATGAAGAACTGGGAATACCACAGCGCCTTCTTCATAAATATCGCTTGGTTTGATAGCTTGACTAGCCACAACTGTGTCATTAGTCATGAGCTTCTCGTCATCACCTGGTGTTTCTGTAAATTCTTGTGTTTTGATAAAATCACCAGACTGAGTGATAAAGTAGGTTTTAACCTCAAATGCGCTGTAATCCACCGCACGCATAACACTCTCAGCTGAGAGCACAGACACTTCACGTTCTGCTGAACGTCCACCGTAGAGAAGGATAAGGGTTTGTTTAGACATAGGTATACCGTTTTCTTTTCTTGATTTTCTAGTCTCAATTTTGAGAACATAATTACCTTAATCATATCACAAAAGAGAGGGATTTTCAAAAAGATTATGGGCAGAAAAAAACAGCCTGATAGCTGTTTTTTTCCTGTCTTAAATTTCGTCACCAAGCTCGAACTTAGTGCCTTTGAGGGCACGTTTGAGAGACCACTTCCATGGTTTCCCTTCAATAGTGACTTGTTTGTTTTCGAGGTCAACTTGAACCTTGTCTACGCCTTTGACAGCAGAGAGTTTTTCGGTAACGGTGTTGACACAGCCTTGGCATTTCATTCCTGTAATGTTATATGTTTTTGTCATTTTTTTCTTCCTTTTCTTTAATTTTTTTGATACACAGCTTAAGTCGATAGAGGTCACAAGCAATCGACACTTAGACTTTGCGACGTTTGAGGCGCAGAGCATTAAGGACGACTGAGACAGAACTAAAGCTCATGGCAAGTCCTGCTATCATTGGGTCAAGAAGCGGGCCACCAAAAAGGTGGAGGACACCCATGGCCACTGGGATAGACAGGATATTGTAGATAAAGGCCCAGAAGAGGTTCTCTTTAATCGTCGTGATAGTTGCTTGACTGATTTTCAGAGCCTTAACGACATCCATAAGATTTGGTTTCATAAGGACCATATCGGCACTTTCCATGGCAATATCTGTCCCTGAACCCATGGCAATACCGATATCAGCAGTCGCAAGGGCTGGGGCATCATTGATACCATCACCAACCATGATGACTGATTTTCCTTCTGCCTGAAGGTCGCTAATCACCCTAGATTTCTCTTGCGGAAGCACTTGACTGATAACACGCTTGATACCAACCTTTTGAGCGATGGCTTGGGCTGTTTGGTCATTATCACCAGTCAACATGATGACTTCCTTGCCCATTTGATGAAGGGCTGCCACCATATCAGCACTATCTGCTTTAACC
>JBKWCO010000128.1:0-4923 GCA_046975465.1 Streptococcus sp.
GTCGGAAAATGGTTTGGACTTGGAAGAGCAATATGCTTTAGATGTTTTTGATGAGGCTTTTGACCGTCGTGCTTCGGATTTGAATGGTATTGTCAACCTCAAGCTAACCAGTGTGGCAGATTTCTTTGGAATTAAGGGACATGGTCATAACAGTTTGGAGGATGCTCGGATGACTGCTCAGATTTACGAGAAGTTTCTCGAATTAGATGAGAATGCCAAGCTTCTGGAGCAACAGGAAGAAGTCAGTAACAATCCTTTTGCTGCTTTAGGTTTGGGTGGCGACTAAAGCTTTACAAGAGCTGTAAAGGCTGTAAAGAGTGATAGCTAACTTTTTCTGTAAGAAAAGAAAATCCTCTAGGGTTAGGGCTTGCATATTACCTTGCGTTATAAGGTAGAATCTAGGTATCAAGGGTGGCCAAAGTCCTCCTTTGATAGAAAATCTTAAAAGGAGGTGACTGAGATGTCGCAGTTTTCAACAGGAGAGTTGGCTAAAGCAGCAGAAGTGTCTGTTAGGACTGTCCAGTACTATGATCAACGAGGGATCTTGACGCCATCTGAAGTCACAGAGGGTGGTCGGAGAATCTATCACGAATCAGACTTGGAACGCCTACAAGTCATTTGTTTCTTAAGAGATTTGGATTTCTCAATTAATCAAATCAAGAAACTCTTGCAAGAGGAGAATAGGGAACAGGTTTTAGAGCTTTTATTGACAGACCAAATTGAAAGCTTGGAAAAGTCTTCAGAGGAAATAGAGGTCAAACTAAAACGTGCCCGTCACTTGCAAAAAGCAACTGCTAAACGACATCAACTTTCGCTGGAAGATTTGTCAGACATTTCACGTCTTATGGAAAATCAAAAATCATGGCGTCGCTTGCAGTTGAGAATATATGGGAGTGTCATTCTAACCTCCCTTCTTTATCTGATGAGCCTACTGGTTGTCATTTATTATTTTAAGGATCCCAGAGGTTTGTTTGTTGTCTGTCCTGCTTTTATTATAGTAATGAATTTAGTGATGTTTCACTATAGAAAGCAGTTTGAATACCTCTGTCCTAATTGTCATAGGACCTTTGATCCAAGTTTTAAAGAATTTGCTCTTGCCGGACATACCCCACGGACTCGTAAGCTGACTTGTCCTCATTGTCATGTAAAGTCCTACTGTCTAGAGTTGGCTAAGACTAAAACCAAATAATTTATCGAACTTAAAAAAACGCTTGAGAATTACTTCTCAGGCGTTTTTAGCTTATTCAACTGAGCTTAGGGCTTCAAGCATATTAAGTTTGGCAAGACGTTTGTTGACGACGAAGCCAAGGATAATAAGGATTAAGACAATGAGAACAGCTGGTAAAAGGTAGGTAGCCAATCCGAGAGATGGATCAAACATGATACGATCTGGAGGAATGATGCTTACCATATAATGGTGAAGTGCCTGTCCAAGACCGAACCCTACGAAGATACCGATGATTGAAAGGTAAATGGTTTCACGATAGATGTAGAGGGATACTTCGTTATTGTAGAAACCAAGAACCTTAACGGTTGAAAGCTCGTGGATACGTTCTGAAACGTTGATGTTAGTGAGGTTATGGAGAACAACCACAGCAAGGAGAATGGAAACCGTAATCAAGATACCAATAACTTGTGTCAATGAATTGACCATAGTGCTGATTTGCAGTTTAAGGTTGTTGTTTTGAACAACGCCATAAACATTAGGTAAGTTGATGAATTTGGCTGCCATATTTTCAACATTTTGCTTAGTTGGTTCAGCGAGAGTAATAAGGTTGGCATTATTCACTGAAGGTGTCCCAAAAGCTTTTTGGTAGTAGCTAGCATTCATAAAGAGGAAATGCCCCATGTACATTTCAGTGATACCAGCTATCTTAATCTTGACAGATTCATCCTGACTGTTTTGCACAGTAATGGTATCTCCAACCTTGAGGTTTAGGAGTTTTGCCATTTTTTCAGAGATAATAGCTCCGTCATTAGATAGCTTGAGAGTCTTATTACGGTCTCGGTCATGCAAGCTAACGTAACTATCAACGAGTTTATCGTCACGGTCGTTAAAGACAAGGGTTGAGATTTCCTGAGTGTCCTTGTTGCTACCGGCAATTTTTTGCAAGGTTTCAAAATGGACATTCAAGTATTCTTTAACGTCTTTACTATCGAGGAGTTTGGTGAGTTCCTCATCCAAAGCACTTGACGTATTTGGTTGCTTGGCAACAATCATATCATAGTGAATGATGTCTTCAAACTGTTGCTGGTTAAGGTTAGATACAGAAGATCGAATGCCTAAACCTGCGAAGAGCAGTGCAATAGAACCTGCGACACCAAAGAGGGTCATAAACATCCGTTGCTTATAGCGGAAAATATTACGCATGGTAACTTTTTCCGTAAAGCTGAGACGTTTCCAAAGAGGTGTGATGCGCTCTAGGACAATCTTAGCTCCTGCACGAGGTGGTTTTGGAAGGAGGAGTTGGGAAGGTTTTTCCCAGAGCTCTTTCTTGGCAACCGCAAAGGCAGGTAGCACAGCAGATAAGAGACCTAAAAGGAAGGCCACAAGAGTAAGTCCTAGGTAGAAGTGCAATTCGAAAGCAGGAAGTTGCAAATCGCTCTTATAAGTGTTGTGAATGAGTATTGGAAGTAGAGTATGTCCTGTAATAACCCCTGCAGCTGTGCCAGCAATACTAGTAATTAATCCATAGATGACGAATTTGTGGATAATACGTGAATTGTTATACCCCAGTGCATTAAGGATACGGCTTTCCTCGTTCTTCTTCAACAAAGCGTCCCATGGTTACAAAGGTAACCAAAGCTGCCATAAAGTAGAGAGCGACAGGGAAGATATTACTCACATCGTGAATGATGTTAATATTACTTTCATAAGCAACATATCCCTCAGAACCTGGAATCTCTCGACGAGAGTAGAATTGATAGCTAGGCGCTGGTAAATTATCAACCATTGCTTGACTTTCTTCGAGTTCTTTTTGTTTGGCTTCAATCTTGGCAGTAGCTTCTTTGACGCTAGCAGCTTCAGCAGGGTTGCTTGTAGCCATTTGCTGGGTCTGTGCGAGTGCTGTTTCAAGCTCTTGTTTAGCTTGAGTAATTTGAGCTTGAGACTGTGACTTGATTTCAGCGAGGCGTTTCTCAGGTTCGTCTTTAAAGAGTTCCTTGAGTTCAGCCTTTCGTTCAGAAATCTTATTTGCGTATTCCTCACTAAAAGGACTAACATTTTCTAAATCCTGGTAACGGATTCGAGCAATCATGTAGTTATTAGCGTTGAAATCTGTCTCGGCACAACGGCATAGCCATCTAGTTTCCCCGTACCTGCACTGGCATTACCAAGGCGGTTCCTAGAGAGAAGTTCAGAGGAATTAACAAAACCAGTAATGGTATATGTTTGTTCCTTTAATTGTTTTTGCCCTGAGCTATCTACTGGCTCAGAAAAGTTAATCTTATCTCCGACGCTATATTCTTCTTTATAAGTTGAGGAAAGAGCAATTTCCCCGTCCTTAGTAGGAAGTTTCCCCTCAATAAGGTCGTAAGTAGAGATTTTCTTAGGTTTAGAGAAAATACGAAATGCTGTATTCTTCCCCTTGATGACAGCATCCTTGAAATAACCATACTCGATGTCTACATTCTTTTTCTTACTCGAATTGAGAAGGTCCTGATCGGTTTTGTTAATACCGTAAGTACTAATTAAGCTCAAGTCAGCTGTCTGATGGGCCTTGAAGAAGTGTTCTCCTGTTGTTTTCATATTAGGAGAAGTGACCTTAAGACCAATCAAAGCAAAGGATCCGAGTGCCATAAGCAAGGCAATAGAGAGCATACGCCCTTTAGAAGCTACAAAGGTTCGCCAAACATCTTTCCAATAAGTTGTTTTTTTCATGACGGTGCTCCTTTCTAGTACTCCAAGTCCTCGATTTTTTGTGGGTTGGGATTAAGTTTCACACTTTTAATCTTGGCATCGTGCATTCGAATGACACGATCGGCGATTGGAGCTAGAGAAGCATTATGGGTCACGATAATAACAGTTGTTTCCTGTTTGCGAGCCATTTCTTGAAGGAGGGTCAGGATTTGTTTCCCTGTTTGATAATCCAGAGCCCCTGTTGGTTCATCACAAAGAAGGATCTTTGGATTTTTGGCAACGGCGCGTGCAATGGCAACACGCTGTTGCTCTCCACCAGATAGTTGTGATGGGAAGTTGTCTAAGCGGTCTCCCAAACCGACTTCGACGAGTGTTTGAGTAGCATCTTTAGCGCTTGGAACGATTTCGGATGCTAGTTCGACGTTTTCCCTGGCCGTAAGGTTTGAAACTAAGTTGTAAAATTGGAACACAAAGCCAACGTCCTCACGACGATAGGTTGTCAGTTCTTTAGCTGTGTATTCAGAGATATCCTTACCATCAATAATGACGCGGCCTTCGTCATTGGTGTCCATACCACCCAAGATGTTAAGAACGGTTGATTTCCCTGCACCAGAGGCACCGAGAATGACGACAAGCTCCCCTTTTTCAATATCAAAGCTTACGTCGTTGTTTGCGATAATTTCCAGATCACCGGTTTTATAGCGTTTATAGCTATGCTTCATTTGAATATAAGCCATGAATTTCCCTTTCATACGAAAATAATGATGCTGATAATTACCTATCTTTCCGTACTCTATTGTAACGGATTTTCCTTGGAATATCTAGGTTTTGAAGCAAAAAAAGGTTTAAAAGACGATAAGATTTTCTTACATGTGACAGAAATTTGAGTGAAGCGTTTACACATGAAAAAAACCTATTCTAGATGAGCTTTGAGTGAGGTGGAGATTTGGTGGAATAGTTATAAAGTTAGGCTATTTTTAGTCTTTTACTGAGTAGATTTGCTATTTTTTCAAATTTCCATAATTATTGAAGAGTTTAGGTCGGTAAATGTTTCACCATAGGGG
>JBKWCO010000129.1:0-4904 GCA_046975465.1 Streptococcus sp.
GTATGTGAAATGTCACGTAAACCATTTATCGCTGGTAACTGGAAAATGAACAAAAATCCAGAAAAATCTAATCATTTTTCTGCCTAGAAATCTACCATTCTTATTTTAACTTCTCTCAAAAACCACTTTAGTATATCACAAAAAGAGCTTGATTTCTCAAGCCCTTTTCTTCTATTATTTATTCTGCTTTTAAGAGAGGTTCAAAGATGGATACCAGACCAAAGAAGGAGATGAAGATAAGGGTAATAGTTGCACTAGCTGGTGTTTCCCAATAATAGGAAATAAAGATACCAGAGAGCATTCCAACCAAACCAATACCAATAGCCCAGAAAATAACAGATTTAAAGGTTTGACCTATTTTCATACCAATAGCTGCAGGAAGAATCATGATGGTAGAAACCAAAAGTGATCCTGCTGCTGGAATCATCAGGGCAATCGCTATCCCTGTCACAATATTGAAGAGGAGGGACATAAGACGAACTGGCAAGCCATCCACATGAGCGGTATCCTCGTCAAAGGTTAAAAGATACATAGGACGAATAAAGAGTAGGGTCAAGACCAGTACAATGGCCGCAATAACAAAGAGGGCACGCACCTGCTCAGCGCTAATCGTGATGATAGAACCAAAAAGATAGCTATCCAGACTCATGCTACTGCTACCCGCCTTGTTACTAAGAATAAGAGCCACTGCCAATCCCATTGACATGAGGATAGCTGTTGAAATCTCCATATAATGCTTGTAACTGACCCTAGGTATTCCAAAACCAAAGCAGCAATAACCACAACCACAAGGGTCATCCAAGTGGTTGATAATCCCAAGAAAATCCCAACAGCCACCCCAGCTAGGGACACGTGACTCAAGGTATCACTCATCAGACTCTGACGACGAAGAATTAAGAAGAGCCCCAAAATTGGCGAAAAGATACTGATAGCAATCACGGAGAGAATAGCACGTTGCATAAAATCATAGGCTAATAATTCACTAATCATGTTTGTGCTCCTCTCCATCCTTTTCATGGACATTGAAACAACGCCAAGGCAATTTCTGGTTACGAACCAGATGAATATTACGGTCTGTGTACTCCTTGACTTCCTCTGGGTCGTGGGTAATCATCAAGACAGACTTGCCATGCTTGTGAGCCGAGTGGTGCATGAGTTCATAGAAAGTCTTGGCTGTTCCTGCATCCATACCCTGTCGTTGGTTCATCCAAGACAAAGATATCTGGATCTGAGGCAAAAATACGAGCAATAACAGCACGTTGCTTTTGCCCACCTGAGAGACGCCCAATTTGCTTGTGACGATTTTCCCACATACCTACAGACTCAAGGGCACGTTGAACGTGTTCCAAGTCATGCTTAGTCAAACGACGGAACCAGCCCTTACGAGGATAACGGCCAGACTTCACAAACTCGTAGACCGTGCTCGGAAAACCTGCATTAAAGCTGGCAATCTGCTGTGGAAGATAGGCCATGCGAAGCTTTTTACCATCTTTATTGGTTTCAGAGATGGTTACAGTTCCCTTCTTAGGCTTGAGAATTCCTAGGGTAGCCTTAATAAGCGTTGACTTGGCAGCTCCATTTTCCCCAGTCAGGGTTACAAACTCCCCAGAATCCAAATGATAGTGAATATTGTCCAGAACAGGCTCCGCATCATACTGGAAGCTCAGTCCTTCAACTGTAATATAGCGCATCTTATTCCTCGATTTTTTCTGCTAATTTTGTCAAGAAACGTCCAATCACCTGACGCTCTTGATTATCAAACTGATCCAATACAGACCGATAAACCCCCAAGGTCTCTTGGTGGTGTTCCTCATGCTCTTGGGCTATGGGTTGAGCTTCTTGTGTCAAGACAAAGTAGGTCACGCGCCCATCATCCTTATCTTTCTTAGCCTCCAACATTCCTTCCTTGACCAAGGTCTTAACAGCCTTAGTAACAGCAGCCTGACTGACATTTAAGGTCTTTGCCAGCTCGAATTGGTCTTTCGACCCTCAGACAAAAGCATGAGAATATGCTCCTGAGTATTGGTCAACTTAACCTGACTACGGCACTGACCAATGAGGAGCTCATGCTGATTTTCAGCCTTAAGCAAAATTTGATTAATCAATTGATTTACTTGTTCTTCTAGTTCTAGCATTGCTTTCTCCATTTACTTAACCAGTTAATTATATCGAAAACACAGAGGTTTTGCAAGGGTGGACCAAAAAAAGATTAGAGATGAGCTATCATCACTATCAAGGAAGAATAAAGGTAAAATAAAAACCTAACCAAGCTGGTTAAGTTTTCATCATATAGAAGCTTATCGCAAAGTCGCAAAGATTTCTTCAACCTGAGCCACAGACTCGGCACGTGAGACTTCGCCACGAACCTTAGCTGCTCCTGCTGTTCCACGAAGATAGTGCGGTGCCAGACCACGGAATTCACGGACAGCAATCATCTCACCTTTAAGGTCCACCAAACGTTTGAGGTGGTCTTCAGCGATGTCCAATATCTAATCGAATGGAAGCTCTGGCAACTCCTCTCCTGTTTCGAAGAAGTGGTTGATTTGCGTGAAAATGTAAGGATTGTTCATAGCTGCACGACCCACCATAACAGCATCTACACCAAGTTCTTCAATCATGAGTTTGGCATCTTGAACGCTACGAACATCACCATTTCCGATAAATGGAATTTTAGTGATAGCCTTAGCAACACGAGCCAAAGTCTCGTGGTCACAGTGACCTGTGTACATCTGCTCACGAGTACGACCGTGCATGGCAAGGGCAGAAACACCTGCAGACTCAGCAGCAAGAGCGTTTTCTACAGCCAAATCACTGTCTGACCAACCCGTACGCATCTTAACAGTCAAAGGAATATCAAGTACTGACGTTACTTCCTTGACAATGTGGTAAATCTTGTCTGGATCCTTGAGCCACTTGGCACCAGCTTCATTTTTGACGACCTTATTGACCGGACAACCCATGTTGATATCAACAATATCAGCCTTGGTATTAGTCTGGATAAAGTCCGCTGCACGCTTCAAGCCCTCAGCATCACCACCGAAAAGCTGGATAGACATTGGATGCTCATTCTCATCGATATGAAGCATGTGAAGGGTTTTCTCATTATTATAGAGGAGACCTTTTTCAGAAATCATCTCCATAACCACAAGACCAGCGCCAAATTCCTTGGCAATGGTACGGAAAGCCGAGTTGGTCACACCTGCCATCGGAGCTAATACTGTACGATGAGGAATCTCCACATTTCCAATCATGAAGGACGAATTAAGTTTAGTCATTGATGAGTTCCTCCAAGTCAGCTTCTGAAAATTCATACTTGGTTTGGCAGAATTGACAGACGATTTCAGCACCGTGATCTTCATCTTTAATAGCTTGAAGTTCATCCTTACCTAAACTCAAGAGAGCATTTTCAAAGCGTTCACGTGAGCAATCGCACTCAAAGCTAAGCTCCTCTTCAGACAAACGTTTGAAAGGCTCATCCCCATAGATAGCATGCAGAAGCGCTTCAATATGGTCATCAGATTCCAATAGTGTTGAAATGGCAGGCATCTCTTGGATACGTTTTTCGTAACGAGTGATCTCTTCTTCGCTAGCTCCTGGTAAAACCTGAAGCATGAAACCACCAGCAACCTTAACCTTGTCCTCTTCGTCAAGAAGTACATTAAGACCAACAGCAGATGGCGTTTGCTCAGATTCTGTCAAATAGTAGGCAAAGTCTTCACCGATTTCACCAGAAATAAGTGGTGTTGATGACGTGTAAGGATTACCGGTTCCATAATCGATGATTGAGACAAACTGTCCTTGCCCCATGAAAGGACCCACTAAAACTTCACCAGTCGCTGTTTTCTTGATATCCACACCTGGATTTTGGATGTAGCCCTTAACATGCCCTTGGTATCGGCTACAGAGATGATATGTCCAAAAGAGCTGTTTCCGATAACCTTTACCGTAATCTTGCTATCACCTTTTTGGTTAGCAGCCAAGATTTGATTGGCAATAAGGGTACGCCCCAAAGCGACTGTTGATGATGATAATGTATTGTGTTTTTCTTGTGCGGTTCTAACTGTTTCAGTGCTATCAAGAACGTAAGCACGGAAAGAACCTGATTCTGAAATTGTTTTTATTAATTTATCCATAGTGACTCTATTATAACACAAAAAAGAGGGTGAAAAAATCGTAAACGCTCGGCGTTTCTCTTCCACACTCTCTATCAAATTACCATGAAAATTCGGACAGTTTTTCCCTCAAACTTGCTATTTTTCTATCATCAAAATGGTGTTTTTGCCTTATTACAGGTGGCAAATTCTCCAAATACTCAATATAGACGCTGACAAGGAGATTATAGTCATTAGTTGTCAAACGCTTGAGTTGACTATGAATGAAGGTAGTTGCCTGATCATACTGTTCATGGATCAACAAGTCGTCAATATAGTCATTACCATCAATAGTGTGACCTTGCTCGTCCTCCACCTGATCTAAATCAATATCTAAAGTCTCAAACTTAAAAGCCTTACTGACCACATTAGCTGTCCCTCGAATTTGATTGAGTAGCCAGTCACTGTTATACACTCCCATATTAGTCCCCTCCATTACTTGCTATTCAAATCTATTATATCTTTTTAAATATGTGTTGTAAACGCTTTCTTGCTCTAACAAATAAAAAGGAGGTGACTAAAAATCACCACCTTTTTACAGTCTAATTTAGGCTTCTTCTTTATAATTTTTAGCCTCTGCTTCTGTAGCATAAACAAAATGTCCTGGTCGGATTTCATACATTTGTCTCTTTTCCCCATCATTTTCAATAGAGGAATCATAAATCAAATGTTGACGTTTACGCTCTCTTTCTGGGTCTGGTTCTGGAATGGCAGACAATAAACTCTTTGTATAAGGATGGATCGGATTATGGT
>JBKWCO010000130.1:0-4902 GCA_046975465.1 Streptococcus sp.
GGATGGATCGGATTATGGTAAATCTCATCTGCTGGTCCTACCTCAAGAAGTTTACCCCAATGCATTACACCAATACGATCGGATATATATTTAACCATTGACAAGTCATGTGCAATAAACAAATAAGTTAACCCCTGTTCGTGTTGTAACTTTTGCATCAAATTAACTACTTGTGCTTGAATAGAAACATCTAAAGCAGAGATAGGTTCGTCTGCTACAATAAAATGAGGATTGACCGCTAAAGCACGCGCAATACCAATTCTTTGACGCTGACCACCAGAAAATTCATGAGGATATCTTGATAAGTGATCTTCATTTAATCCCAACAAATTAATAAGTTCTTTAACCTTGGCTTCACGTTCTTCCTTGGATTTAGCCAATTTATGAATATCAATCCCCTCAGCAATAATATCACGGATTTTCATGCGTCCATTAAGACTAGCTTGAGGATCTTGAAAAATCATCTGAGCTGTCTTACGGAATTCATGAAGGTCTTTCCCTTTTAAGCTTGATATGTCATTACCTGCAAAGGTAACAGTACCCGAATCAATATCATAAAGCTTTAAAATAGAACGACCAATGGTTGTTTTACCTGATCCAGATTCTCCAACTAGTCCAAAAATTTCGCCCTCATAGATATCAAAGCTAACGTCATCAATAGCCTTAACTTCGTTTGATTTTCCTTTATTAAAAGTTAGAGACACATTTTTTAATTCTACTAACTTCTTACGTTCTTGTGTCATCTTATTTCTCCTTCATCTTTGACCATTTTTCCCATCGTTTCAATATTGGTGAAGGAGGGGTTACTTTAGGAGCTCGTTCATCTAAGAGCCATGTTGCTGCAAAATGCGTATCTGATACTTTAAACATTGGCGGTTCTTCCTGATAATCAATATCTAAAGCAAAGGCATTTCGAGCAGCAAAGGCATCTCCTTTAGGAGGATAAAGTAAGTCTGGGGGAGTTCCTGGAATAGCTTCTAGACTACCAGATTCTGTTTCTGTTGTAGGCATTGAGTTAAGAAGCCCCCACGTGTATGGGTGTTTCGGATTGTAGAAAACCTCATCCACAGTACCATATTCCACAATTTTACCGGCATACATTACCGCTACACGATCAGCCATACCAGCGACAACGCCCAAGTCATGAGTAATAAAAATAATGGATGAATCACGCTTTTCTTGGATTTTTTTCATCAGATGAAGAATTTGTGCTTGAATCGTAACATCTAAGGCAGTAGTAGGCTCATCAGCAATCAAAATTTCAGGATTTGCAGCTAGAGCAATGGCAATTACTGCTCTTTGACGCATTCCTCCTGACCATTGATGAGGATAATCATTTATATGTTCTTCAGCATTAGGTATACCAACATCTTTCATTAATTGTAAAGCCATTTCTAAGGCTTCCTTCTGAGATACCTTGGCATGAAGCATGATAGGCTCAGCAATTTGGTGTCCAATTTTCATAGTAGGGTCAAGGCTGGTCATAGGATCCTGAAAAATCATAGCAATATCATTTCCACGAACTTCAACCCAATCTTGCTCCTTCAAGGTTTGCATATTGCGTCCCTTAAAGGTAATTTCTCCAATTACCTCAGCATTTTTATCTGATAGCCCCATTAGTGTCCTTGTCGTTACAGATTTTCCTGAACCAGACTCACCAACAATCGCTAATGTTTCACCTTTTTTTAAGTCAAAATTAACATCACGAATCGCTTTTACTTCTCCAGCGTAAGTATGAAAATTAACATGGAGATTTTTTACACTTAAAATCGTTTCTTTCGTCATTATTACGCTCCTATTAGTTTTCTTTGTTAGATTTAGGGTCAAATGCATCACGCAAGCCGTCCCCTAAAAGAATGAAGGCAAGAGAGATAAAAACAAGAGCCAAAGCAGGAATAACCACCTGATAAGGGTAGTATTGGAGATTTTCAGACGCATCTGTAATCAACGAACCTAAAGAAGCTGTTGGTGGCTTAACCCCCAAATTGATAGCTGACAGAACTGCTTCATACATAATATCACTTGGAACTGTCATCATAATTTGAACAATAATGATACCTGAGATATTTGGTAAAACATGTTTAAAAGCTATCTTAAATTTGTTTTCACCCAAAGCGCGTGAGGCTAAAACAAATTCACGTTCTCGATAAGATAAAGTTAAATTGCGTACTTGACGTGCCATAGATGTCCATCCGACAATGGCAATGGATATAATGATTGACATTACACCATTACCCAAGAGAAGTCCTAACATAGTTACTATGACCAAATTAGGGATAGATGAGATGACCTCAATAACACGTTGCATGAAGAGGTCAATCTTCCCACCTAAGAAACCTGACACCAGACCATAGGTCACCCAATAATCAAATCAATTAAAGTAGCAACGATGGCAATTAAGAGAGATACGTATACCAACAATCACACGTTTCGCTAAGCTACGTCCTAGATTATCAGTTCCTAAAATAAATTTATCACCTTTTGGAACAGATTGGTCAGAATACACATCATTAGGTTCCGTATTGCCTGAAAACACGATACTACCATTCCAGAATGGTAAACTATCTGATATTTTTGGGGGTAAATTACGATATGTCTTAACTTCATCACCATTAAAACTATTAGCATCCTTGGCTTTAACAAAGAAATTTGATCCAATTGAAAAGACCAACAGAATCGCTAAAAACCAAAGTGATATGGTCGCCAATTTATTTTTTTTCAGACGTCTCCAAGCATCTTGCGTAAAAGAGAGAGTCGGTTTTTCAATTTTTTCTTGTGATTCAGTATTTCCAGCACCAACAAGTTTGAATAGTTGTTTTTCTTCCATGATACTCTCCTTACTTCAGACGGACACGTGGATCCACAAAACTCGTAATGATATCTGTCAATAGGATAGCTACCATAAGCATAACGGCATAAACGATAGTGGTTCCCATAATGACAGGATAATCTTTTGTTGGAATAGAGGTAACAAACTGTTGGCCAATCCCAGGAATTGAGAAAATCTGCTCTATGAGTGCTGAACCTGTTAGGATATTAGCAGCCATTGGACCGATTAAGGTAAGAACAGGAATCATTGAATTTCGATAAGCATGTCGATTACTAATTTGACGAGCTGTTAAGCCCTTGGCCCTAGCTAGTTGAATAAAATCAGTATTCATGGTTTCAATCATTTCACTACGGAAAAAACGGGTAACTTGAGCAAATACTGGAATAGCCAGAGCTAAAGTAGGTAAAATAGTTTGGCTAAATGAACCCCATCCAGATAAAGGAAGAACTCCCCACTTAAATCCGAGATAATCCAAAAGTAAAAGACCAATAATGAATGAAGGTACTGAAATACCGAGTGTTGATAGCACGCTCAAGATATTATCAATCCAATTATTTTTATTACGCGCTGACACTGCTCCTACAAAAAGACCAGCCAACACCCCAACAACAAGGGCTTGAATACCCAGTTGCGCTGAAACTGCCAAACGCTGACTAATCATCATGCTAACAGGCTGATTTGCAGACTGATAACTTGTTCCTAAATCACCGTGCAGGACATTCCAAAGATATTGCAAATACTGTTGCCATACAGGCTTATCTAACCCATATTGCTTATTCATAACCGCAATCATATCATTCGTTAATTTGGGATTATTGAATGGTGACCCCGGCATAACTTGCATTAGGAAGAAAGATAGAGTGACAACCACCCATAAGGTAACTAGCAAAATAGCTATCCTTTTCAATAAATATTTCGTCATAAAATTTCCTTTATCTAACAACGAAAGAAGCTGGGACTAAAGCCGCCAGCTTCTTAGTTCATTTTGTGATAAACGTACATACAGTAGCTGATGAATGTTCTACTTTACTCTGTCATTATAATGATAGCAATTATTTATCTTTATAAGCATAGGTGAAGTCAACATCAAGACCAGTTGAGTTACGTACAAGTCCTTTGATTGAAGGATTTTGCAAACCTTTTGTAAATCGGAAGTAAATCGGATTATACATTGCTTCATCATAAAGTG
Source organism: Streptococcus sp. (assembly GCA_046975465.1). Taxonomy (GTDB): domain Bacteria; phylum Bacillota; class Bacilli; order Lactobacillales; family Streptococcaceae; genus Streptococcus. Next base: position 4,020 of record JBKWCO010000130.1, read on the forward strand.
CTTTTTCAGCAGTTTTATAATCATTTGCAGCAGCTGTTGGATCTAATGCATCAGTTGAAAGTGCTTTTTCATAGGCTGCATCGTATGTAGAGCTATTTGCCTTACCATAGTTATAAGCTGAATTTGAAGTGAACAAGCCATAGAATGTTGATCCTTCTGGATAGTCACCACCCCAAAGAACAAGAGCAACATCAAAGTTTTGATTCTTGGTATCTTCAAGACGTTGTTTGAATGTCACAAATTTTTCTTCAACAGTCAAACCAGGAAGAGCTTTCTCCCAAGTTTCCTTAATGTAATCAACTGCAGCTTTTGAAACAGGTGAATCTGAATCTGCTGTAATTGTCAATTTCAAGTCGCTCAAACCAGCTTCAGCAAGACCTTCTTTAAAGAGCTTAGCTGCTTCTTCCTTGTTATAGCTATAGCCAGGTGCTACATATTTAGATAAATCAGTACCATCAGGTAATTTTTCCAATCCAGTAGGTGCAAAACTAGTTGCTGGACTGAACCTGTATCAACCGCAGCTTCGACAATACCTTTACGGTCAGTAGCAAGGTTGAGAGCTTGACGGATTTTAAGATTATCTAGACCTTTAACTTTACCAGTTTCATTATAAGTCATATAACTTGTTGTTGCTTCTGGAACTGTAACAACATCTTTGTTCTTTTTATTTGAGTTAAAGATTGCTGACGTACTTGAAATGCTTGCAAAGTCAAGTTGACCTTGTTTATACATTTGAACGGCTGTATCAGGTTTCTTAACCGTTTGAATATTGATTGTCTTTGTTTTGACGTGCTTAGCATCCCAATAGTTGTCATTTTTGACAAGTTTAAAGCTACCACTTGTACCATTCCAATTTTCAATCTTGAAAGGTCCAGAATAAATT
>JBKWCO010000131.1:0-4886 GCA_046975465.1 Streptococcus sp.
GCCATATGCGGCCATCGCTCCGCATGCAGCTGCTAAGGAATACGGTCTTCAAATATTGGCTAAGGATATCCAGGAGATTGAAAAGAATTATACCCGATTTTGGGTGCTGGGGAACACTGTGCCTGAGATTCTGCTCAATCAGATTGATTGTAAATTAACGCTGGCCTTGACCCTGCCTGACAATATGCCAGGGGCACTTTACAAGGCCCTATCGACCTTTGCCTGGCGAGGCATTGACTTGACCAAGATTGAAAGCCGTCCTTTGAAGACGGTACTTGGCGAGTATTTCTTCATTATTGATTGTGATTATACAAAGGAAAAGTTGGCTCAGTTCGCTCTTGAAGAGCTAACTGCAGTTGGAATTGGATATAAAATCTTGGGTGCTTACCAAGTCTATGAAATTTAAAGGGAAATCTTATGACCAAATCTAACAATGGGCCGTTTACACATCATGAACGGTTACGTTACAGCTATCTTTTAAAAAATCTTGCTCACCTGAATGGACAGCAGGCTTCCGAATTCAATTATCTACAAGGAAAGTTAGATGCCTATGAAGCTGAGCGGAGGTATCAAGCGCAAAGAGAGGACTATCAAACAGCATGGCACCAGCCTTATGACAATCGTTCTGACTATTATCAAGAGCGTGATTATGAGGCTGCCAATCAGCTGACAGAGGAAGGACTCCCCATTTATCAAGGAGACCCCTCAAAGCAGACCTGAGCGAAAAAAGTTCCTAAAAAGGACGTCCTATCTCAAAAACTGCTTCTAAACCAAGCCCTCAACCAGAAGAAGAGGCCAAAGAAAAAGAGAAGGCTTAAGAAGGTTGTCAAGCTAGTACTTAGTTGCTTGAGTCTTGGAGTTGTGTTCCTAGTGATAGCCATGGCTTATCAATTTTACAAGGGAACAGACCTTTCTGCTGCGGGTAATAATGGTAAATCCTACCAGCCTGCCATAGTTGAGACCTTTAATGGCAAGGATACCAAGGATGGGGTCAATATCCTTATTCTTGGTTCTGACCAGCGCGTTAGCCAAGAATCTACCGATGCTAGAACGGACTCCATCATGGTCATCAATGTGGGCAATAAGGAAGGTAAAATCAAGATGGTCAGCTTTATGCGTGATACCTTGGTAATATCAAGGCGCTTCAGAATCAGAGTATTCTCAAGACTTGAAACTCAATTCAGCCTTCAATATTGGTGAGCAAAATAACCATCAAGGGCAGAACTCATGCGTGAGACGCTCAACGGAATTTTGACATAGATATTAAGTATTACGCTATGTTTGACTTTGAGACCTTTGCGACGGGGTTGATACCTTATTCCGAATGGTGTGAAATCAATGCCAAATTCTCACTGTTGATGGTAAAAAAGTGTCTCAGTCAAAGTTCCAGATGATTTGAGAATGGACAAGAATGGTCATGTGCCAAATCAAACCATCAAAATTGGTGAACAAAATATGGATGGCCGCACTCTTCTGAATTATGCTCGCTTCCGTAAGGATGATGAGGGTGATTATGGCCGGACTAAGCGCCAGCAACAAGTGATGCAGGCTGTCATGAAGCAGCTTAAGAATCCACTTAGCCTCTTCAAAGGGCCTGAGGCTTTGGGGAAGGTTTACTCTCTAACCTCAACCAATATGAGTATGACAGACATGTTGGACTTGGGTCTTTCAAATGCCGGTAGTTTCAAAAAAGGTATTAATTCGCAAACCATTCCTTCGGATGGTGATTGGATTGACAGCTATGATTTGTATGGCGGTCAAGGAATTGAAATTGATTTTGACACTTATCAGGCAAAATTAAAAGAACTAGGATTTAGATAAGAAAAAAACAAGCTTGTTCAGTGAACAGGCTTGTTTTTAGTGTGCGTCCGCTACAAGAGCATGATACAAAAGCTTTAGAAAATGATAGAGCAAATATACCATAATGGCAAGAACTGGTAAGAGCTCGGCTAGATAAATCAGATGGGTCATCGATTCATGAGCTTAAGGCTAGTGGTAGCTGCTTTGAAAGCATTGGCGCTGTTAACCAAGGGGAACTAAAGCAGCAAAGAGTGGATAAACCTTTTTGACAAGCTTGGCAAAGAGTCCCAAGGCGAAGAAAAAGAAAATTGTGAGAAGATAAGCAGGGCAACTAAGAGATAGTTGCAGGTCTTTGATTACTCTTGATTGAGCTGGTAATGAGAAGGGCCAGAGGTGCTGCTAAAATGGCAAGTATAGGCCGATATAGGTGAGGAATGGCTATCTGTCTCATTCTCCACAAAACAAGTGGAAAGAGGGCCAGAGTCGCTAATGCCGTTACTCCCAGAATAAGTCCCTTGATGCTAGTTGGAACACTAGCTGGTACTGTCACAAGACTGATAGCAGGTCCAACGTAGATCACGAACCAGCTTGGAAAGACTTGGTTCAAAGATAGTGGGCGCATAAAACGCAGACTGAAAAAAATAATATAGGCAATATAAAGTCCAAGGAGCCCAACCCAAGTCACACTTAAGCCTATTTGAGCTAGTGGAAGGCGGCTGGCAAAGAGAAAGGCAGCCATAAAGTAGCTAGCAAAGGCCGAAGCAATGACTGGATTGTGCAAATCTTCCCTTACTTGTTCAAAGTCAAGAATCAAGCGTCCTAGTATAAGCATAAAACCTATACTGGCTAAACACCAAATACCCTGAGCAATCAGGGTATAGTGGCTTATTTGATTGGATAAACTAAAGAGGGCAAGAACTAGACTAGATAGGGCCAAGGGAATTTTCTTAAAAATACCTTCATTGGTCCACCGGCCTTTCTAGCTAGCTGCAAGAATGTGACGAAGCTGCACCGCACTCGGAGATACAATTGGAAGGAAGACGCCTTCATTCCAACGACGGATAAAGCTTGATTCTGATTCTTTCAAATAGCCACGGCCACCACTAGCCTGAAGTTCGAGGAGCAGGCTGTTGGCTACGACGTCGACAATATCGATACGCAATTGGAAAAGTTCACGTGGTTTGTCAATGAAATAATCGGCATCATTAAGACCCGCAAAGAGTTGGTCTTGAATAGCAAGAAGATTTCCACGTGTAGCTTCAAATTCCTCACGAAGAACGCTACGGTTACTGTTTAGACTAGCTTCAACCTCATCAAGAGAACGTTGTGCCAAACCAAAGGCAAGACCAAATTGGAAACCAAGGAAGTTTGGACGTGTTTTGGCAATATAGTCCGTACCTTCTTTTGAAAGGATCCAATTAGGATCTAACTTAACGTGATCGAAAGTAAGAGAGGCAGTGTTAGCACCCTGAAGGGAAACAAATTCCAAATCTTCAGAACGGCTGAGGCCTTCAGCTTCAGATGGAATAGTGATAATCCAAGGTTGGCTACCGTCTTTAAAGTCAGCAGCAAAGAGAGCAGCGAATTTATCAGAACGAAGGTTAGTTACCCAAGGCAAACGGCCATCGAGATAGTAGTCATCACCTTCTTGACTGATGGTAACATTCAATTCTTCAATATCTGACAAGAATTTGACCGCATTTGACAAGCCAGTTCCACCAGCACGCTCACCGGTATACAATTCTTTCAACCATGTTTCACGAGGATAAGCATTGTCGCTAGCTAGGATATACTCGATGAAAGTACGGTGTCCCCAAGAAATAAAGGAAGCTGTCAAAGAGTGTTGTGCCAATTCATCAAGCACATCAACAACTTGAGTAGGACCACCACCTAGGCCATCAAACTCAGCAGGTACGCCGATTTTAAAGACGTTGTTTTCAGCAATTTTTTCAAGAAGTTGGTCCGCAATGGGTCCAGACTCTTGGTCAATATGGTCAGCGTTGGTATCCAACCAAGTAAGGAATTCTTTTGAAAAATGTGACATAGGCTTAGGTCCTCCTCTAGTTTATCCTTTGGTTTTGAATTAAGCGAATTCTTGAAGTTCAGGGTTAATCGGTGTTTGTGCGAGATTGTTAGCGTAGTTACACAAGCTAGCAAGGCTGACACCCAAGATAACGTCAAGGGCATTTTGAGCAGTGTAGCCAGCTTCCAAGAAGTCATTGTAGGCTTCGTCACCAACAGCACCTTTGGTATTGATCACGGCAATAGTGAATTTAGCAAGGGTATCAAGTTTTGGATCGTCTTCGATTGGTGTACGGTTACGAAGGGCTTCCAAAAGTTGAGGTGTCATTTGGATTTGTTTGATTGAAAAGGCTGTGTGACCTGCCACACAGAAGGCACATCCGTTAGTAACAGCAGCTGTAATTTGTACAACCTCACGTTCAGTTGGTGTCAATGAATTGCGACGGTTGATTTCACCGACAGTACGGTAAGTTTCAAGCGCAGTTGGCGCATTAGCAAGGAGACCAATCAAGTTTGGAATGTATCCCCCATTGGCATCTTTGACTGTTTGAAGGACGTCTTTGACTTCTTCTGGTGCAGTTTCGATTGTATGAATGGTAATATCTGGCATGATTATTCTCCTTTAGATAGAAACGACATCTAGCTAAGTTGCTGAGTCGTTTAATTTTTTGTCATGGACCTATGATAGCACTGTATGACTTTTCTGAAAAATCTATATTATTTATGGCCAGCCATAAATTTGATTTATATGTGCTATAATGGAGGGTAGTAAAAGGCTTTGGAAGATATGCTTAAGCCCTATAAGAGTAAAGAAAGTTGAATTATGTTAAATAAAAACGCTATTGTAGAAGTTGAAATTGTCGATTTGACACATGAAGGAGCAGGCGTTGCCAAGGTGGACGGCTTTGTCTTTTTCGTGGATAACGCCCTTCCAGGTGAAGTCATCAAGATGCGCGTGCTTAAGCTCAAGAAAAATATCGGCTTTGGTAAGGTTGAGGATTATGTGACCCTTTCACCAAATCGTAATCAGGACATTGATTACGATTTGGTGAAAGGGTCACATA
>JBKWCO010000132.1:0-4868 GCA_046975465.1 Streptococcus sp.
GAATCTTGTGGTAAAATCAAGTACATGTTCCCTAAAGCCCATGCGGCAGCCTACGTTATGATGGCCCTACGTGTAGCTTATTTCAAAGTGCACCATCCTATTTATTACTATTGTGCCTACTTCTCGATTCGAGCTAAAGCATTTGAGCTTAAGACGATGTCTGCAGGTCTTGATGCTGTTAAAGCTCGAATGGAAGATATTAAGGAGAAGCGCCAACGAAATGAAGCGACTAATGTTGAAAATGACTTATTTACAACGCTTGAAATTGTCAATGAAATGTTAGAACGTGGCTTTACCTTTGGTCAGTTGGATCTTTATAAGAGTCAGGCAACTGAATTTCTGATTGAAGGAGATACTTTGATTCCACCGTTTATTGCACTTGAAGGTTTGGGTGAGAACGTTGCTAAGCAAGTGGTTGCTGCGCGTGAAGAAGGTGAATTCCTTTCCAAGACAGAATTGCGTAAACGAGGAGGCCTATCATCAACCTTGGTTGAAAAATTGGATGAAATGGGCATCCTAGGAAATATGCCAGAAGATAATCAATTAAGTCTTTTTGATGATTTCTTTTAATGGCTGAAGAGAATTGTCATCAACTTTGAGAGAATGGAGTCAGTCTCCGTTCTCTTTTTGTTTAGGGGGCTGCATGTGATGCTAAAAAGCCAAAGCTGAGAGGAAACCTTTTTCTTCGTCTTATGGTATACTGATAGAAAATTATAGTTTCAAGGAGTTAATCATGGTTTTACCAAATTTTAAAGAAAATCTTGAGAAATATGCTAAATTACTGGTTGCTAATGGGATTAATGTGCAACCTGGTCACACAGTAGCCTTGAGCATTGATGTAGAACAAGCAGAGCTAGCACATCTCTTAGTTAAAGAAGCCTATGCTCTAGGAGCAGCTGAGGTAATCGTTCAATGGTCAGATGATATTATTAATCGCGAGCGCTTCTTGCATGCTGATATGGACCGCATCGAAGAGGTTCCTGCCTATAAAAAAGCTGAAATGGAATATTTGTTAGCCAAGAAGGCAAGTCGCTTAGGCGTTCGTTCATCAGATCCAGGTGCCCTTAATGGTGTAGCTCCTGAACGTTTATCTGCTCATGCTAAAGCTACTGGGGTGGCCTTTAAACCTATGCAGGTGGCAACTCAGTCTAATAAGGTTAGTTGGACTGTAGCTGCTGCAGCTGGTAAGGAATGGGCTAAGAAGGTCTTTCCTGATGCTTCGAGTGATGAGGAAGCTGTAGATTTACTTTGGGACCAAATTTTCAAGACCTGTCGTGTTTATGAAGAGGATCCTGTACGTGCCTGGAAGGAACATGCTGACCGTTTGGATGCTAAAGCACGCCTACTCAATGAGGCACAATTCTCAGCCTTACACTACCAAGCACCTGGAACAGATTTGACTCTAGGATTGCCTAAAAACCATGTTTGGGAGTCTGCAGGTGCCATTAATGCGCAAGGTGAAGGTTTCCTTCCTAATATGCCAACAGAAGAGGTCTTTACGGCACCAGATTTTCGTCGTGCAGATGGTTATGTCTCAAGCACAAAGCCTCTAAGCTACAATGGTAATATTATTGAGGGAATCAAGGTAACCTTCAAAGATGGTGAAATTGTAGATATCACAGCGGATCAAGGTGATGAAGTGATGAAGAATCTCGTCTTCAACAATAATGGAGCGCGTGCTCTAGGTGAATGTGCTTTGGTTCCAGATCCAAGTCCGATTTCACAGTCAGGCATCACTTTCTTTAACACTCTTTTTGATGAGAATGCATCCAACCACCTAGCTATTGGAGCAGCCTATGCTACCAGTGTTGAGGGAGGGGCAGACATGACAGAAGAGGAGCTTAAGGAAGCTGGTCTTAATCGTTCTGATGTACACGTAGACTTTATGATTGGTTCAAATCAAATGGATATTGATGGTATCCGCCAAGATGGTAGTCGTGTACCGATCTTCCGAAATGGGGATTGGGTAATCTAAGTATGATGGAGAATTTATCATGATTGGAAGTATGATAGTTGGTTTTCTAATTGGCCTTATTGCCTCTGCTATATCAAATAGGGGTGAACGTATGGGCTGTATTGGTAAGACCTTTGTTGGATGGCTAGGTGCTTTTGTTGGTCAGCTTCTTTTTGGAAATTGGGGACCGATGCTAGCAGATACTGCTATCGTTCCTTCAGTACTAGGTGCTGTTATCTTATTAGCCCTTTTTTGGAATCGTAATAGTTAGAAATGAAAGAGTTCTGAGGTATTGGTTAGATATCTAAGAACTCTTTTTCTTATTTTTTCATTTTCATATACCACTTTTAGAAAAACTGTGGTAGAGTAATAAAAACAGCATCTATTTGGAAAGGACTAGAATGAGTGACTTAGATAAAAACATGGCTGTAAAAAGTATGGTAGTTATGCGTAAGGCTTTTCGTACCATCGATGCCAAGGTTTCTGAGACCTTTAAAGAATTTAATTTGACACCAACTCAATTTGGAGTCATGGACGTGCTTAATGCTAAAGGACGTATGAAAATTGGCGAATTAATTGACCGCATGCTTGCCACCTCCGGGAATATGACTGTTGTCATTAAAAATATGGAGAAAAAAGGTTGGTTGACGCGAGAAGCCTGCCAAACAGATAAGCGTGCTTTCGAGGTTGATTTGACGGATGAGGGCCGTCGTATTATTCAAGCAGCAATCCCGCCACATCAGCGAGCTATTGAGGAGACTTTTTCCGTTCTGACACCTGAAGAGCAGGCACAGTTGGTAGAGCTCCTGAAAAAATTTAAGAATGTCTGAGCATATTTATTTGTGTTTTAAATATTACAATCTTAGTTTGATTAAAGTTTGAGAGTGTATCTTTAAGATAGCTGCTATTAGATATGCTCACTAGTTTATGATTTATGGATTCCTGAAGCTTCTGGCTTCGGGTATTTTTATATGCAATAATGAAAAAAAGACACCCTAAGGTGTCTTCGTATTATGAAGGCGGTAGACGGATTTGAACCGACGATCAAGCTTTTGCAGAGCCGTGCCTTACCACTTGGCTATACCGCCATAACAGATACCATTCTATCGAAAAAAAAAAGATTCGTCAAGTCTCTTTCATCAAATTGACTGGTTGATTATTCAAACTGCCTATTTACAAGAAACATAAAGAGGTTGAAAGACATTCAACCTCTTCATATTAATTATAACTGTTGAAGATAGATTACTAACACGCAAGTGTTGATTATTGTCTAATCAAGTAATCAAAGGCTCCAATAGCAGCTGTAGCACCAGACCCCATGGAGATAATGATTTGCTTGTAGGCGCTATCTGTACAGTCACCTGCAGCAAAAATACCAGGGATATTTGTTGAACCAAATTTATCAACGATAATTTCTTGGCGCTCATTGAGTTCAATGCCACTATCTTTGAGCCAAGCAGTACTTGGTACAAGACCAATTTGAACAAAGACACCTTCAAGATCAAGATGTTTTTCTTCGTTTGTATCACGCTCAACGTAATTCAAACCAGTTACATGATCTTGACCAACAATTTCTTTGGTTGCAACGTTCTTAAGAATGGTGAGATTATCAGTTTTAGCAGCTCGTTCTTGTAAGACTTGATCTGCCTTTAATTCAGGTAAGAACTCTAAGACCGTAACATGTTTAGTAATGCCTGCTAAATCTAAAGCCGCTTCCAAACCTGAGTTACCACCACCGATAACTGCAACATTCTTTCCTTCAAATAGTGGACCATCACAGTGTGGGCAGTAAGTAACCCCTTTATTGCGGAATTCTTCCTCGCCAGGAACGTTGATATTACGCCATTTGGCTCCGAGAGCTAGGATAGCAGTTTTGGATTTTAAAACGGCACCGTTAGCCAGTGTCACTTCAATAAGTTCTTTCTTTTCGATGCCAGTAGCTAATTGACTTTTGATGATATCAACATCATAAGATTTCGTATGCTCTTCAACTTGGGCCATTAACTTAGGACCTTCTGTATATAGCGTACCAATCATGTTCTCAATGCCGACTGTCTCGATAACTTGTCCACCAAAGGTTTCTGCTAAAAGACCAGTTTTTAAACCTTTACGGGTAGCATAGATGGCCGCACTGTTTCCAGCAGGACCACCACCAATAACCAAAACATCATAGACACCTTTATCAGCGAAAGCATCAGCATCAAGTGGTCCGTCCAATTTTTCAACAAGCTGTTCAATGGTTGCACGACCAGATGTAAATTCTTCTTGGTCTTTGTAAACCGTAGGAACAGACATGATACCTTTGGCTTTGACCTCATCCTGATACATACCACCTTCAATCATGGTGTGAGTGATATTTGGGTTCAAAACAGCCATTATATTAAAAGCTTGAACAACGTCTGGACAATTGTGACATGTTAATGAAACATAGGTTTCTAAATCGATGGGTTTATCAATCTTCTTGATACGTTCGATAGTGTCCTCATCAACTTTTGGTGGACGACCAGAAACTTGCAAGAGAGCTAAAATGAAAGATGTGAATTCGTGGCCCATTGGTAAGCCTGAGAAAATAACACGACTTTTTTGCCCTTTTTGTGCAATACCAAAACTAGGTTGACGTTTTAAATGTGTTGATTCAAGACTAATGCGGTCAGACATAGCGGCAATCTCGTCAAGAAATTCTTTTACTTTTCGAGAATTATCGTCATCCCCTAAGTCTGTTTGTAATACAATATCAGATTCTAGTAAATTTAAATATTGTGCTAATTGCGTCTTGATTTCTTTATCTAAGACCATGGATACCCCCTGGTTGTTAAATTTTACCTACAAGATCTAAGCTAGGAGTAAGTGTTTCAGCTCCTTCTTTCCACTTGGCTGGACAAACTTCACCTGGATGTTGACGAATATATTGAGC
>JBKWCO010000133.1:0-4834 GCA_046975465.1 Streptococcus sp.
AAAAACTGGTGCTTTGACTTCTTGCAAGATATAAGGTAGGGCACCAATGGCATCAGCGTGTCCGTGAGTTAAGAAAATCCCTTGGATACGATCTCTATTTTCAATCAAGTAATCTAAGTTAGGGATGACAAAGTCAACACCTAGTTGTTCATTTTCAGGATACTTTAGACCAGCATCCAAGATAAAGATAGAGTCGTTAATCTCAACAATATAGAGGTTCTTAGCATTTTCACGTACTCCACCTAGGGCAATAATTTTAATATCGCTCATGCTTGTTTTTCTCCTTTTTAGTTTGACTCTCTTCTAGAGCCTATTTTTACAGACGGTCCAAGAAGCTGAACGTTCGTGCGAACAGTCTCCTTGTCGATTTACAGGCCACAACAAAAAGTTGCATACCCTTTAAGTATACAACTTTTTGGCTTATTTTACAATTTAGAGTCAGACGAGACTTACTCAAACATAGCGTAATAGTCTGTGATATCCAATTGGCCTTTTTCTTCCTTGGTAAGGTCTTTAATGATTTGACCATCCTTCATAACGATAAGACGATTTCCATATTTTAGGGCATCTTCCATGTGATGGGTAATCATCAAAGCTGTTAGATGGTCACCTGTTACAAACTCATCAGTCAACTCCATGAGGGCTACACTGGTCTTAGGATCCAGAGCTGCAGTGTGCTCGTCTAAGAGCAAGAGCTCAGGACGTTTAAGTGTCGCCATCAAAAGACTGAGGGCTTGACGCTGACCACCTGATAGAAGACCTGCTGGTGTTTCCAGGTGTTTTTCCAGACCGTTACTAATCCGTTCAATCAAACCTTGAAACTCCTCGGTATATAGGTGAAGATGACGTGATTTAAGGCCTCGTTTTTCGCCACGGTATTTGGCAATCAAAAGGTTTTCCGCAACAGTCATTCGAGGAGCAGTTCCCATTTTAGGATCTTGGAAAACACGTGAGAGGTGTTTGGCACGCTTCTCAGCAGGTAGAGCCGTAACCTCCTCACCCATGATAAAAATCTGACCACTAGTCAACATAAGGGTTCCTGCAATGACGTTGAAGAGGGTTGATTTTCCGGCACCATTTCCACCGAGAATAGTAATAAAATCACCTTCCTAATAGTGAGATTAACATGGTCAGAATTGTTTTCGGTGTCAAACCGTTATTAACCTTAACAGTCGCATCTTTGAGTTCTACAATTGCTGTCATCGTGATAGGTCACCCCTTAAAGAATTTTCGACGTAGGACAGGCGAAATCAAGCAGAGAGCAAGAACAATCGCACTGAAGAGTTTCAGGTAGTTGGTGTTAAAGCCAAGAGCAATAACCCAGTCAAAAGGAATTGGTAGAGGATAGAACCAATACAGATGGCAATCAAGCGTTCCAACAAGGTCAAGTTGGTCGCATAAAGACCTCACCAATGATAATGCTGGCAAGTCCGATAACGATAACCCCATCCTTTAGAAACGTCGGCATACCGTCCTGTTGACTAATCAAGGCTCCAGAGAGAGCGATAATACCGTTTGAGATAACAAGACCCATCACTTCCATATTGTCTGTGTTGATACCAAAAGATTTGGCCATGTCTCTATTATCACCTGTGGCAATATAAGCTTGACCTAGGCGCGTGTTAAGAAAGGCAATCAAGGCAATGATAACAATGGTCACAGCAATGAGACCAACAATCAAGAGATTGTAGTCCTTGCTGAAAGGAAGCAAATCTTGGATAGTCTTGATATCTAGAAGTCCTAGGTTGGCTCTTCCCATAATCATAAGCATGACTGAGTTAAGAGAGGTCATGACCAAAATCCCTGCCAAAATAGTAGGAATCTCTCCCTTAGTATAGAGGAGACCAGTCACAAGTCCAGCACCACAGCCGGCCAAGACGGCAACCAAGGTCGCTAAAATTGGGTTCCAACCAAAGTTCATAAGAGTTACTGCTACTGCCCCACCAAGAGGGAAGGAACCTTCTGTTGTCAAATCAGGAAAATCCAAGATACGGAAAGTCATGTAAATCCCAAGACCTAGGATTCCGTATAGAAGCCCCTGATAAATAGATGAAATAATCATAAGTCCTCCTTATTTATCAGCTTTAACAGCGATGTCTGACTGTTTAAGCACATCGTCAGGGATGGTGATGTTGAGGTCTTGAGCAACTTTAAGGTTAAGCGTTGGTGTGCCATCATCGATAACATCTACAGGAACATCCTTAACTTTCTTACCTTTAAGAACCTTAACAGCACTACGAGCTGTGGCTTTTCCAAGTTCATATTGGCTTTGAGCAACTGAGGCCAAACCGCCCTCTTTCACCATAGTATCGACAGTCGTATAAACTGGAATCTTAGCTTGGTTGGCTGATGAGATTACTGTTGAAAAGGCTGAGGCAATAGTATTATCCTGAGGTGTCCAAATAGCATCTACCTTACCAGTCATGACTGACATGGTTGTGTTGATTTCATTGGTTGATGGACGGCATATTCAACCACATTTAAACCATCTTTTTCGCGTATTTCTTAAAGCTTTCAACCTGTGATTTTGATTATCCTCACTAGAAGCATAGAGAATACCAATGGTTTTGGCATTTGGCGTCAAGGACTTAACCAACTCCACTGTTTGTTTAATAGGCACTTGATTGGATGTACCCGTAACATTGCCTTCTGGATGTTTAAGGTTTTTAACCAATTTGGCCCCAACAGGGTCTGAGATAGCTCCCATAATGACTGGAATATTCTTGGTAGCTGCCGCTAGTCCTTGTGCTGCTGGCGTTGCAATACCGATAACGACATCATTCTTGTCATTGACCAATTGTTTAGACATGGTTTGAATTTTAGACTGGTCTCCTTCGGCATTTAGGAGGGTGATTTTAACCTTGTCTCCCTTATAACCAGCTTCCTTAAGACCATCCTCAATTCCCTTCTCGATTTGATCCAGGGCATCGTGAGTCACGAACTGGAGGATTCCTACTTTGACGACCTTATTAGCATCTTGGTGCTCTTTTTTGAAAAGATCTGTACCAATAGAACCGAGCGTCAAGATAGCTAAGAAAACCAAAGTCCAAATTAAACGCTTGTTTTTCATATCTGTCTCCTTATATAAATTCTTACTCTCTATTGTAAGTCATTTTCAGTCAATTAGCAATATTCTTAATTTATAAAAATTGTCTTGTAGAAAAGAAACCGAACGTAATGTCCGATTCTGTTTATTGTATTGACTTAAGTCTAGCTTCATTATGTAGAAATAGAGTTCACCGTAAGGTCCCTAAAGTCAATATCATGACCATTAATAGTTACCTTGGTTACTGGTGTTGAATCAGGAAGTTCAATCCAACAGGCCTGCTGCGCTCGTACAAACTCATTGTAATTTTCATAAAAACATGTTTTTCTTGCTTAGCTGTATTTAGATAAGTGACTTCAATCATAGATAGACCTCCTTTATTTAACTTCTAGCTTACGCTTCTAGGGAGGCAAAGTCAACTTTGACGACTTGAAATAAAAACTTACAAGAGCATACAAATAGCCCTCCTGTCAATGCAGGAGGGCTATTTGCTTGACTTCGAAAAACCTTGATATCTTTACGAACAAAGCTTATTTTAGCGTTTACGACGTTTAGTGCCGTAAAGTCCAAATCCTGCAGAAGACTTGCTAAACCAAAGATTGCAAGGTTTGAATCTTCACTACCAGTTTGGAAGTTGAGCATTTTCATCAGTTGGATTGATGAAGCTTGCTTCTTCTTTTGTTTCTGGAAGAACAGATTCTTCTGGTTTTGCTTGTGGAGTTGGCTGTGGCTCTGGTGTCGGTGTTGAATCCGGCACTGGTGTTGGAGTCACGGTCTTCTTGTAGATGTGTTGAGTATTACCATTTTCATCTACAATTGTCTTCACAAATTCATAACCTGGGATTTCTTTCTTAGGTTGTTGGCCATCTTCGGTTGGATAACCAGGGATTGGCGTACCATTTTCATCCACATATGACGTCGTTACTTGCTCGTAGACATGTTCGATATCACCATTAGGTAATTTCTTAGTTTCTACGAAGCGGTAACCTGGAATTTCAGCTTTTGGCTGTTCACCATCAACTGTAGGATATCCTGGGATTTCCTTACCTTCTTTATCAACAAACTTAGTGATTGGACGTACAGTTGGTGTGTAGGTTGCAGAAGCTTTGGTTCCATTCACATCTTCACGAACCACTGTTACTGCTGGGGCAGTTCCTGTGAATTCAGCTTCTGTGTGAAGGTTACAGTATCTGCTGCTACTGTGTATGTACCAACACCTGAATAGTCTTGTTGTTGAGCCATCTTCAAAGGTTGCTGGTACTTGGTTATTCATTGGTACACGGCTATCGCCTTCGGTAAAGACTGGTTTACCTGTTTGAGTTTGACCTTGTTTCCTGTTGATGTTGTTGGTTCAGCAGTTGGTGTAACTGGGGTTACTGTTGGTGTATAAGTTGCTGTAACTGGAGTACCGTTCTTATCAACACGTTTAACCGTTACGCCTGTACCTTCTCCTGTGAATGATTTTTCTGGGACGAAGGTTACAGTTCCGTTCGGAGCGACTGTGTAAGTTCCTTCTCCTGGAATTGTCTTCGTAGTTGAGCCATCCTCAAAGGTTGCTGGCACATCATCATCCATTGGGATTGCAGGGTTACCAGGTGTGAAGCTTGGTGTACCTGTTTGCGTTTGACCTTGGATGTCTGTAGATGTTGTTGGCTCAGCAGTTGGTACAACCGGAGTAATCTTAGGTGTGTATGTTGTTTCTACTGTTGTTCCATTTGCATCAGCTGCCTGAACTTTAACTGGGACAACATCACCTGAATAAGATTTATCTGTTGGTGTGAAAGTAAC
>JBKWCO010000134.1:0-4807 GCA_046975465.1 Streptococcus sp.
GTTTTGCGACAATTACGACGAGTTCGTCTAACTCAAACGGCATTCATTGGAATGGTGGTCGAAACACGACTATCACCATCACGGCTTCAGGAACTACGCCGAATGTTACTATCGTTTCGAATTCTAATAAACTGTTTCCAAACATATCAGTAGGGCATTCGAATGGTTCAAATGCTAATGTCACTATCATTTCACAAGGTAACCAGCAAAATAACTCAGGTTACCAAATCATCACAGGTGAGACTAAACCAAGTGTTGATTCAAACAATACCAAGTCTTCATTTGTACGTGTAGGTGAAAATCAATGGTACTATTACGATCAATATGGTCAAAAGGTCAAAGGCGAAAAGGTTATTGATGGTAAGGCTTATTACTTCCTTGAAAATGGCCTTCAAGCTCGTGACTCACTTGTTAAAGGTAGCGATGGTTACACCTATTACTATGATAAAAATGGCGTGAAGGCTATCAATGGCTTCTACGATTTTGCAGGTTACCGTAAGGATGTACGCTATTTCGATTGTTATGGTCACATGGCTACTGGTCTCCTTGAAATGGGTAGCACAACCTTCTACTTTGATACACACACAGGTATCCAAGCTAAAGACAAATTTATTCGCTTCTCAGATGGCCGTATCCGTTACTTCATCCCTGATACTGGTAATATGGCTGTAAATACCTTTGTTCAAAATAAAGAAAACCAAGCTTGGTACTACCTAGATGAACATGGTTACGCTGTGACAGGAAAACGTATCATCAATGGTAAAGAATACTGCTTTGACTCAGAAGGCCGTCAAATCAAAGGTCAGATGATGCAACAAGGCAACAAGCAATACTACATTTCTGCCCAAACAGGTGAAATGGCTGTGTCACGCTTTATCTTTGAAAACAACAACTGGTATTATGCGGATGCTTTTGGTTGCCTCGTTCAAGGTGCAAAAGTGATTGATGGTAAACTCTATTACTTCAATAAAGACCATAGCCAATTAAAAGGTGGCTGGGCTGAAGGACGCTATTATGATGCCGTTACTGGCCAAGCAGTCATCAACCAATTCATTCAAATCGCGGCTAACCAATGGGCTTACCTTAACCAAGATGGTCACAAAGTAACAGGTCTTCAAAACATTAACAATAAAGTTTACTACTTTGGTAGCAACGGTGCTCAAGTCAAAGGTAAATTGCTCACTGTCCAAGGTAAGAAATGCTACTTTGATGCCCACACTGGTGAGCAAGTGGTGAACCGCTTTGTCGAAGCTGGCCGTGGTTGCTGGTATTACTTTAACGCAGCAGGTCAAGCAGTGACTGGAAAACAGGTCATCAATGGCAAACAACTTTACTTCGACGGTTCAGGTCGTCAAGTGAAAGGACGTTATGTCTATGTTGGTGGTAAACGCCTTTTCTGCGATGCCAAAACTGGTGAATTGAGACAGCGTCGCTAATTAAGATGTACTTTAAAAATCTAGAGCGAATTTTTCCTTTTCCTATATAAATTACTATTATTATTTTCCTATCAAATCTCTAGGTTATTAAATAATTCAAAGCCAGCAGTTGCTGGCTTTTGATTTTCTTAGCGAATGAGGTGATAGCAGTAGCTCTTTTTAGCGGTGTAACATTTTATATATCAGGAGAAATAGAAAAAAGCCAGCAAAGACAGCTGACTTTTTCAATAACTGATATAAAATGCGAGCCAAGGTTTTACCTTGTTTCCTCATATCAATAGTATTATGTTTTATCCAAAAGTCAACTGATTTTTGAAAATTGATTCAAAGAATTTTTTAAAGACGTTGAATGATTTATCATCTCACTATTCTCATCATATCTGTTTAATACTTCAGTTCCCTCTTTATACCGTCTCTTATTAAGTTCGTCGGAGCAAATTTTTGAGTGTATATAAAACAAATTAATTAAATCAATAATTTTGGGATACTTAACTAATCCGTTATTGATACCCATTGTATTTGAAAATGATTTGGTAGATGGATAAGGTCTTGGAATCATATCCTCTTTAAAAATAGATTGATTAAAAATACATCATTATGAGCACAAGAGTTACGGATGTTCTTAATGAATCTGTGTTCCTTAGCATAAAGTTTCTCGTTTTTAGGGGTTCTAGATTCAATATAGAACTCTAAAATTGGACTAACGTTCCAAAATCAATAATTTCCATAAGGACCCAAGATGAAATTTGTGTTCTTTTACGAAACATGTCTAATCGATATTTACTGCTTCTAAAATGTGACAGTACCTCATTGAACTTTTTAGGGAATTTATCTTGAAACTCTTTAACAATTGTATAGCCATCCTCGTTATCATCATCAGTTAGGATTCTCATAAGGTTAGTTCTTGTTGCATGTTCAATGTCTAAACAAAGCATGAGTAGATATTCTCTCAAACGTACATCTAATTTAGCAGTGGCAACGAGATGATCAAATGTTAACTTATCATATCCCCTTGAGGAAGTTTAGGAAATTTTTTCTATAACTAGAAATTTTATAATAGTAACTTCTAGTTTTGAGATAGTTTTCAATTTGATCTTCAGTATATCTACCAGGAGATATATTTTTATCCTCAAGTTTTTGAATAAGATCTTTAAAAGATAATTTGGGTTTCATTATTTCTCCTATTTTCTCAATACTTACACCCTATATTTTTGAGGTAGGTATGTTCTTAACAGGTTGTAAGATGAGGTGTGTAATCGTTATCATGGTTAGATTATAGCAAAGAATTTCACGAAAAGAAAACTTTCTTATGTTTTGATAAAGACCTTTTATATTTCACACAATATAAAATATAAAGTGTTCAAAAATAAAAATTTCTTCGAAAAAGATAATAAATTGAGATGTGCTAGCCTTATCTCTAATTAAAAGGAAAATTTAAAACTACTCGTCAAAATAAGATGACTTTGGCTTCCGTTGAAAGTTCTGAAACCGACCAAGGAATACTGAACTATCCTAGTTATAATCGGCTGAAAACGGGGTATAATTATCAAAAGACTCAGTTACTTTTGATCAAAGAGTAAGGGTGTTATGGAACTTAATGTCACAGATAAAACAACTTGTGTAAAAATACCAGCGAAGAGTTTTGCGGGCTACCAAACATGAAAAGCGCCATGACCTTCGAATGAGTTAATCACGCAGTTTTTCACAGTTATATGTCAGTATCTCTAGCCAAATCCTTTATTTCATCTTAGGAATGAAGGTTTTTTTATTTAAAAATAAATTAAGATTGTTGGGGTGCAAGGAGTGCTTGGAGGGGCTATAACCTAATGATACCGTTAGTTACCAATTCCTCGTTTAGTCCACCATTCATTTGAGCCTGATTTCTTAGAAAACTAGGGGCTATACATTAAGCTGACATTATAGTTGTGTAATTGTATTCCCTTGTCAAATAGCTTATGATAGAAATAATATAAGGGAAAAAGGTATATAATATGGAACAAAAAGTACGCTTTAAAATGCATAAAGTGAAGAAGAATTGGGTGACAATTGGGGTAACAGCACTCTCAATGGTTACTGTTGCTGGTGGAACCTTGTTGGCGAATCAACAGGTTCAGGCCGATGAGCAAAATCCTGCGAATCAGTCGGGTGATAGCAGTCAGGATTTGCTTCAAGAAACACCTGCCACAACTAATGATGCAGCAACTACGGTAGCACCAACTATCACAGCAGATGCTAATACTGCTAGCGTCAACATCCCTGTCGCAGACGCCACTAGCACGACAACAGCTGTTACAGATAGGGCAGCAGCACCTACCACAAACGCAGCGACAGTTGACACCAACTCAGATCAAGCAGCACCAAGTACAAATGTACAACCAGCTGCAACTGATACGAATGCTACAACTACAGATACAAATAATGCGACTGCAACAGCTACGACAGACCGTGCAGCAACAACTGATACGGCAAATACAGAAGCTCTACACGTAGTCGCCGTGACTTGGCAGAAACTCGAGAAGCCAACACCAACACATCGACTGGTATCCAATGGATTAACGGCAAACAATACTATGTCAATAGTGACGGTAGTGTACGTAAAAACTTCGTTTTTGAGCAAGATGGTAAGTCTTATTACTTTGATGCTGAAACAGGGGCACTTGCGACTAAGTCTCAGGATGAATTTTCAACAGAACCTATCAAGGCAACCGTAGATTTTTCATCTGGAAACCAGCTCTACAAAAACGATGACAAGTCTTTGGACCAACTCGACACCTTCATCACAGCGGATGCTTGGTACCGTCCAAAGAGCATTCTCAAGGATGGTAAGACTTGGACAGCTTCAACTGAAGCGGACAAACGTCCTCTATTGATGGTTTGGTGGCCTGACAAGTCTACTCAGGTCAACTACCTTAACTACATGCAAAATCAAGGTCTTGGTGCAGGGTCATTTTCAACCAACTCTAGCCAGGAAAGTCTAGACCAGGCTGCTAAAGCGGTTCAGACTAAGATTGAAGAACGTATAGCGCGTGAAGGCAATACCAACTGGTTGCGTACAAGTATCGACCAGTTCATTAAAACTCAACCAGGTTGGAATAGCAGTACTGAAAATAGTTCATATGACCACTTGCAACGTGGACAGTTGCTCTTTAACAACAGTAAGGGTGATACTGGCAACCGTACTAGCCACGCCAACTCTGATTATCGTTTGCTTAACCGCACACCGACAAACCAGACCGGTACACGTAAGTATTTCAAGGATAATTCTATCGGTGGTCTTGAGTTCTTGCTTGCCAACGATATTGACAACTCAAACCCAGCTGTTCAAGCGGAGCAACTTAACTGGCTCCACTTCATGATGAATATCGGAAGTA
>JBKWCO010000135.1:0-4748 GCA_046975465.1 Streptococcus sp.
ATCTTAATTGATGTTACGGCAGCACCTGGAAGTGATGACAAAAGTACACGACGAAGAGAGTTACCCAAAGTTGTACCATAACCACGTTCTAGTGGTTCGATGACAAATTTGCCGTAATCTTTATTTTCATCAATTTTTGTTATTATTGGTTTTTCAAACTCAATCATTTATTATACTCCCTCGAAACGAACCTTGTGTACTATTGTTATTAAAGATTACACACGACGACGTTTTGGAGGACGACAACCATTATGTGGTACAGGTGTTACATCACGGATTGCTGTTACTTCAAGACCTGCAGCAGCAAGAGCACGGATAGCAGACTCACGACCTGAACCAGGACCTTTAACAGTTACTTCGACTGTCTTAAGACCATGTTCTTGTGCAGATTTAGCAGCAGCTTCTGAAGCCATTTGGCAGCAAATGGTGTAGATTTACGAGAACCTTTGAAACCAAGAGCACCAGCTGATGACCAAGCTACAGCATTACCATGCACATCTGTAATCATAACAATAGTGTTATTGAAAGTAGCGTGAATGTGAGCAATACCAGATTCGATATTCTTTTTCACACGACGTTTACGTGTTGGTTTAGCCAATGTTTTTACCTCCTATTTTATTTTAAATTATTTTTCTTACCTGCAATCGCAACAGCTTTACCTTTACGAGTGCGGGCATTGTTTTAGTGTTTTGTCCACGGACAGGAAGTCCACGACGGTGACGGATACCACGGTATGAACCGATTTCCATCAAACGCTTGATGTTAAGGTTTACTTCACGACGAAGGTCACCTTCAACTTTAATTGCATCCACTTCACGACGGATAGCGTCTTCTTGATCATTTGTCAAATCTTTAACGCGGATGTCTTCAGAAACACCTGCAGCAGCCAAGATTTTCTTAGATGTTGTAAGTCCGATACCGTATACGTAAGTAAGAAATTACTACACGTTTATCATTTGGAATGTCAACTCCAGCAATACGAGCCATGATTTCTCCTTTCTATATTATCCTTGACGTTGTTTGTGTTTTGGATTTGTTGGACAAATTACCATAACACGACCGTTACGACGAATAACTTTACAGTATTCGCAAATTGGTTTAACCGATGGTCTTACCTTCATGTTTCAATCCCTCCAATTATTTCGATTATTTAAAGCGGTATGTGATGCGTCCACGTGTCAAATCATAAGGACTCATTTCAACAGTCACACGGTCACCGACCAAAATACGAATGTAGTTTTTACGGATTTTACCAGAAACTGTCGCCAAAATTTGGTGTCCATTTTCCAATTCAACAGTAAACATAGCATTAGGCATAGTTTCTACAACTTTACCTTCAATTTCAATCACGTCTTCTTTTGCCACGCAAAAGTACCCCCTAAAATTTCGATTTGATTTCCTCTGAGCACAGAGGTAACAATTATAAGTCAGACTAAAGTATTATAACATGCTTAAGTCTGATACGCAAGTAAGATTATATAATTATTTAATTGCTGCAATCGCTTTTTTAACATCAGCGAATACATCGTCGATATCTTGGTTACCTTGAATATCAGATACAAGACCAAGCTCACGGTAATGTGCAATAATTGGCTCACCTTGAGCAATATTCACATCCAAGCGGCGTTTCACTGTTTCTGGTTTGTCATCTTCACGTTGGTAATAGTCTTCTTCCTTGTAGTCAGCTGGTGGGTTGAATACTTTATGGTAAGTTTCACCTGTTTTACGGTGAATAATACGACCACTCAAGCGTTCAAGAAGGCAAGATGGATCCACTTCGATATTGATTACTCCATCAAGCTCCAAACCAAGATCAACCAAGATTTGATCCAAGGAATGAGCTTGTTCGATTGTGCGAGGAAAACCATCCAATAGGAATCCTTTTTCCTTAATGTCGTCTTGAGCCAAACGCTCTTTAACGATTCCGTTTGTCACTTCATCTGGTACCAATTCACCTTTATCGATGAATGATTTTGCCAAAGTTCCCATTTCTGTTTGGTTAGCCATAGCAGCACGGAACATATCACCAGTTGAGATGTGAGCTACACCAAATTCTTCAACAATTTTTGCAGCTTGAGTCCCTTTACCAGCACCTGGTAGACCCATAATTAAAAGATTCATCTTACGAACTCCTTATTTTTGTTTTCAAATAACTCTATCAAAGTTTAAAAACATTGGTAGAGTTATCAAAAAACAAAAGAGAAGGGACAGAAAGTAACCTTTCTTTCCCTCTCAATTGTTCATGAGAAGACTTAGTCTTCAAGATTCATAAATCCAACGTACTGACGTTTCAATAGGTAACCTTCGAGTTGTTTCATACCTTCGATACCAGTTGAAATCAAGATCAAGAGAGATGTACCACCAAGCGCGATTGAGCTTGTAAGGTGCATAAATTGTTGAGCCGCAATTGGAGCCAATGAAATAAACGCGAGAAATACAGCCCCGATTGTTGCCAATCTCTTAAGCAATGAAGACATATACTTTTCAGTCTCACGACCTGGACGAACACTAGGAATGTAAGACCCATTCTTTTGAAGATTTTCTGCAGTTTTTTCAGGATTTACTTGGACAAATGTGTAGAAGAATGAGAACAAGATAATCAATATCGCGTAAGTAATCATTCCACTAGGTGTATTATACGAGAGTAGTCCTTGTAAGTGTGATAACCATGTAACCTTCGAGAAGAATGGAAGAATAGTACTAGGAATTGTTGTAATCGAGCTAGCAAAGATAACGGGAATAACACCAGCTGGATTAACTTTCAATGGAAGGTAAGAACTCGTTGGAGCCCCTTGAACCAATTTAGTATATTGAATTGGAATTTGATATTCTGCCTGTTGAACAAATGTCGTAAAGAAGACAATCGCCAAACCTACCACAATTAGCAAAGCAACTATGATATATGAACGAGTCAATTCTCCTGAACGAACGTTGACAAAGAAATCCTCGTAAATTGTTGAGAACATTTTTGGAATAGAAGCAATGATCCCTGAAAAGATAATCATTGACACACCATTACCAAAACCTTTATCTGTGATTTGTTCACCAAGCCATGTCACAATTATGCTACCAGCAGTTAGAATTGTCCCAATCAATAGGTAGGTTGAAACATTTGGTGTTTTAACCAATGAAATTGATGAGAGAGTATTAAAACTTGCTGTAATACCAATCGATTGAACAAAGGCTAAAACAAGAGTGATGTAGCGAGTCGCTTGGTTCAATTTACGACGACCAACTTCCCCTTGTTTGCCCCACTCTACAAATTTTGGATAAATATCCATCTGCAAAAGTTGGACAATGATTGATGCTGTAATGTAAGGACTAACCCCCATCGAGAAGATAGAGAAGTTATTCATGGCATTACCAGACACCAAGTTAAGCATGTTCAAGAAAGGTAAATCACTTAATTGTTTCAAACTTTCCGCATTGATACCAGGAACTGTTACATGAGTCCCTACACGAAAAACGAAAATAATGAAGATTGTAAATAAAATCTTATTACGAACGTTTTTGACTTTCAATGCGTCTTTTAATAGTTTAAAGAACATAATGAGTTACCCCTCATTAGATGACTTCGATTGAACCACCTTTAGCAGTGATAGCTGCTTCAGCAGATTTTGAGAATTTAGCTGCTTTAACAGTCAATTTCTTAGTCAATTCGCCGTTACCAAGAACTTTAACGCCTGATTTTTCAGCACGAACGATTCCAGCTTCTTTAAGAACTGCTGGAGTTACTTCTGTACCATCTTCAAAGACGTTCAATTGATCAAGGTTTACAAGTACGTATTCTTTAGCGTTGATGTTAGTGAATCCACGTTTTGGAAGACGACGGAACAATGGAGTTTGTCCACCTTCAAATCCTGGACGTACGCCACCACCGCTACGAGCTTTTTGACCTTTTTGACCACGGCCTGAAGTTTTACCGTTACCAGATGAAGTACCACGACCTACACGGTTACGGACTTTACGAGAACCTTCAGCAGGTTTCAATTCATGAAGTTTCATTATTATTTTCTCCTCTTTTTGTAAAATGCTAGCGCCTCTAACCAAGTAAGGTAGCTTAATTAGAAACTCGCCTATACATGAAATTCAGTTTAAGTCGCAAGGGAACCCTCACGACTTAAATCATTTTTATTTAACGTCTTCTACAGTTACCAAGTGAGATACTGCGTTGACCATACCACGGATAGCAGCGTTGTCTTCTTTAACAACTGAGCTATTCAATTTACCAAGTCCAAGAGCAACAACTGTTTTACGTTGTTCTGGTTTGCGTCCGATTGGAGACTTAGTCAAAGTAATTTTAATTTGAGCCATTGTTATCTCCTTTCTTATGCCAAGTCAGATACTGAGATGCCACGAAGAGCCGCAACTTCTTCAGCACGTTTAAGTTGTTTCAATCCTTCAACAGTCGCACGAACGATGTTGATTGGAGTGTTTGAACCGAGTGATTTAGATGTTACATCAGCAACACCAGCCAATTCGATGACGGCACGAACTGCACCACCAGCGGCAACCCCAGCCCCTTCAACAGCTGGTTTCAACAATACTTTCGCTCCACCAAATTCTGAACGAACTTCGTGAGGAATAGTTGTACCAACCATAGGAACTTCGATAAGGTTTTTCTTAGCTGCTTCAACTGCTTTACGGATAGCTTCTGGAACCTCTTGAGATTTACCAGTACCAAATCCTACGCGACCATTACGGTCACCAACAACAACAAGAGCAGCAAAACGCATGTTGCGTCCACC
>JBKWCO010000136.1:0-4723 GCA_046975465.1 Streptococcus sp.
TCATCATGCTTAACTGAAGTTTACAAGAGAATTTATTGAACATCAATTTACCAAATAGAGACACTAGAAAGATGCTGATTTTAGCTAACCTTGGTTGAGGAATACAGAGGCTTCCGTCTATGATGGCCTTCTCAGCAATTTCACTGTCTAAAGACAAAAGCTCCATGGCAATTTGACCACCAAGTGAAACACCACCGATTGCTAACAATTTCCCACCACAGTTTGCTTTGATATAGTCTAGAATCTCCAAAGCAGAATCTTCAGTAGAAACATAATCAAGTTGATAGTCCTCGCCGTGGCCATTCAAAGTGGGTAGAATAACACGGTATTCTTCTGACAAGATTCGTGCTTGACGAAGATAATTCCACCAAGAACTGCCACCACCATGTATCAGTAAGATAGAAGGCAAATTCTTATCCCCAAATTCATGGAATTTCATGTTAAAACTCCTTACTGTAGGACTTTCACTTGCTAAATCCTTGTTTAATCAGCTCGTAGAAGCAAAGCTACACACTCCACGTGTCCTGCTTCATGTAATTGAACACTAGTTTCCTTGAACTCTTTGGTATATTTTTGGCTCATTTGGACATCTCCTTTGGTTAGATACTATTCTACCAAAACGTGTCCATAAAATCATACTAACATCAGTTCACTTACTTTGACAAAGTGGAGGTATCTATCCTCAAGACCCTCAATGCATTCCATACTGCTAGTAGCGTTACACCAACATCTGCAAAGATGGCCTCCCACATATTAGAAATTCCCAATCCACTTAGAACCAAGAAAATTAGTTTAACTACAATAGCCAAGGTCATGTTTTGTTGGGCTATTCTGACTGTCTTTTTTGCCAGTCGAATGACTTGAGGAAGTTTTCCAAGGTCATCATCCATCAGTACAACATCTGCTGATTCAATGGCTGCGTCCGAACCTAGCCCTCCCATAGCAATACCAACATCTGCCCTAGCAAGAACCGGTGCATCATTCACCCCATCTCCAACAAAGGCAACAGCCTGCTGAGACTGAGTCAGAATTTCCTCAAATGTACTCACCTTATCCTGAGGCAAGCAATCTCCAAATGCATCATTAAAGGCAAATTGCTGTGCAAATTCATCAACCACTGCCTGACGATCGCCTGAAAGGAGAACCGTCTTTTTAATTCCGACTGCCTGTAAATCCTTCAAGGCCTCGATGCTCGTCTCCTTCACTTGGTCTGTGATAAGGAAATAGCCTAGAAAATGACTGTCCTCTGCCAAATAGAGAACTGTTCCTGTGCTGTCAATAGCTGGATAAGCAATCCCTTGAACTTCCATTAATCTAGCATTCCCAAGATAGAGCTGTCTGCCATCTACCCTACCGGACATGCCCTGCCCTGGTAGCTCGGTAATCTGACTCACCCTATTCTCGTCCACTTCCTGTCCATAGGCTGTTCGAATAGAGTTTGCGATTGGATGATTGGAATAGCTTTCCAGATGGGCAGCGAGGTACAGAATATCATCCTCGACACCTTCTGCGTTGACAACGGTATCTACCGCAAAGATACCTTTTGTAATTGTCCCCGTCTTATCAAATACGACCGTATCCAACTTGGCAAGAGCCTCTAAATAATTTCCACCTTTCACTAAGACACCTAATTTAGATGCTCCCCAGCCCGCCAAAGAAACTCATTGGTACCGAAACCGCAAGAGCACAAGGGCAAGAAATGACTAAAAGGTAAGTGCCCGATAAAGCCAAGTCGACCACTCCCCTAAACCAAGCAAGGGAGGCAGGCTTGCAAGCAGAAAAGCGATTCCGACAACCACTGGTGTATACACACGCGAAAAACGTGTGATCATCCGTTCCGTCTCCGCTTTTTTATTGCTTGCATTTTCAACTAATTCCAAAATTTTGTTGACCGTTGATTGCGAAAAAGTCTTACTCACTTCAATTACCAATGGACTAGTCAAATTGATCACACCACTTGTAATGTCCTCACCAACGCCAATTTCCCTAGGCAGTGATTCTCCTGTCAAGGCTGACGTATCCAGAATAGAACGACCTTCTCTGACCAGACCATCTAGGGGCACCTTCTCCCCAGGCTTAACTAAAATATGGTCCGCAACCCTTACTGTTTCAGGGTCTACTTGAACGGTTTCTCCCCCCTCTAGTCTCCAAGCCTTATCCGACCGAATATCCATCAATCGTGCAATGGACTGACGAGATTGAGAGGTGGCCTTATCTTGGAAATACTCCCCAATCTGATAAAAAAGCATGACGGCTACTGCCTCTGGAAATTCTCCCAAGAGAAAGGCTCCTAAGGTCGCGATACTCATCAAAAAGTTTTCATCAAAAAGATTACCACGTTGAATATTTTGAACCATCTTGATAAGAACCTTATGGCCGATAATGATATATAGGGTCAGATAATAGACCAGACGAATCCAGAAATACTCCTCTGGCAGGAAAAAGCCGAAGGCAAATAGAATCATAACAGCAAGTAGCAGCTCTTTCGCCCAATCTCGTTTTTCTGGAAGTGCCTCTTCCTTTTTCTCACTGATAACTTCGATTCCAGGTTCAATAGCATCCACCAAGTCAATAATTTCCTTATCTATCCCATCTTCGCTTTTTGTTTCCAAAATCAGCTTTTGAGCTATCAGATTGACAGTGGCAGATTCTACCTGCTCCAATTGATTGACAGCACGTTCAATCTTAGCAGCACAATTGCCACAGTCAATTCCTCGAAGTTCATACTCTTTCTTCATGTTTCTCCTCTTTCAAATGTTTCAGTGTCAAAGACAAGACTGCTGCGACATGATCGTCCGCAAGTTCATAATAGGTCATCCTTCCTTTTTTCTCCCCCTTGACCAATTGGCAGTCCCGCAGATAGCGTAGTTGGTGAGAAATAGCAGACTTGGTCATCTGTAACGCAATCGCTAAGTCTCCGACACAAATTGGATTTTGCCGTACTGCTTGTAAAATCCGCAAACGAGTTGGGTCAGAAATCGCCTTAAAAAAATTGGACATATTTAGCAATGTAACGGTATCAAACTCCGTCTCATGGACCCCTTGAATTAAATCTGGATTACAAGCTGTTAAACACTGTGACATATTTTCTATTCCTCCTATACTAAAGTTGTATCAAGTAACATCATGATTAGAAATCCGGCCATAACCCCACCTGTCGCAATATCGGTATTCTTGTGCTCTTGAGCACCTGGCACAAGTTCTTCCACTGCAACATAAATCATGGCTCCCGCCGCAAATAAGAGAGCATAAGGTAGTAGCTGGGTCATAGACATAACAGCATAGGCCCCTAAAACAGCTGCAATCGACTCAACAATCGCTGACATGGCGCCATAGTAGAAAGCTGATTTCCTACTTCGCCCTTCTACCCGTAGTGGCAAGGACAAGGCAGAGCCTTCTCGAATATTTTGGATGCCAATTCCCAAGGCCAATCCAAGGGCACTCATTCACGTAAAGGAAAGTCTAGTTGCGAGATTTGCCACACTAGCAAATGCCACACCAACTGCTAAGCCCTCTGGTATATTATGAAACACTACCGCCAGATAAAGCAGCATGGTCTTTGATAAGGGTCTTTTGGGATTCAAAATCCCTTCCTTATCACTCATCTGATGATTCAAATGTAGGTCGGGAACCAAATAATTAATAAAGCGGATAAATAAGCCCCCGACAATAGAACCAACAGCCGTCGTCAACCAGTAAAATCTGTTCGTAGCTATTGACTGGCTATAGTCCAAAGAAGGGACAAGCAAAGGCCAGACTGCCGCTGCCGTCATAATGCCCGCTGCCAAGCCCATCATCATATCCATGAATTTTTGATGAATGGTTTTGACAAAAAAGACCAAACTAGCACCGATAAGGGTACAAAACCAGTTGAATAAGCCAGCTAATAAAGCTTGCATTACTGGTGATAGAGAAGAAAAATTACATCTCATACCTCAATAATCGATGATTCAGTTGAACAACCACTCAACTATTATCATTATAGTTGAACACTCGCTCAATTGTCAAGGGAGAAAGTAAAAAAGCTATGAGAAATCCCCATAACTTTGTAAATTATTGAAGCAATCTCGTGTTCTTAGAGAATATCACAATGCCATAAAAAGCCCAAAGGACTATTTGGAATTATCATATCATATAACGCTTTGACACAATTTAACGATTACTATATTGAGAAACAAACTTTACTCCTCAAGAAAGTTAGATGTTCCCAATGCTATCCGTAAGAGTACTTAAAACCTTGAAACATACTGATTTCAAGGTTTTTATAACGTGTTATTGTATCACCTAATTTCTACTGATTTCCATAGATCAAACCTTTCGTGATTTTTTCATATAGGTGGGTACGTTTCTATTCCCTCAAACTCCTTGTCAATGGAAATAAAAACGTACCCACAGTGTAAATGGAAATAGAATTTGAGAATTCCTAACTATCACTTCCACTCACTCCAAAAATTACTTACTCTAATACTTCCCCACCATAAAGCAAAAAGCCTTGCAATCAAGGCTTTTCATTATCCCTTTCGTTCAAAGGTTCTAGGCTTTTACGAGCAAAGCTACACACTCCACGTGATGCGTTTGAGGAAACAGATCCACCGGCTGTACTTTCTTCAATTCATAGCCCAACTCTTGATAGAGCTTGATATCACGCGCCATGGTTGCTGGGTTACATGAGACGTAGGTAATCTTTTCAGGTTGCATGGCAACACTGGCTTTGATGAAGCAT
>JBKWCO010000137.1:0-4688 GCA_046975465.1 Streptococcus sp.
CGTTCCCACTGTTTCTTAGCATAATTTGGATACTCTCCACGAGCTTGAACATCAGTAAAGAAATAGCTACTACGGTCTTCTTGCATAGCTGCCCAGTAGTCACGTGGATGGGCTGTATTTGGATAATATTGACCTGCTGCCAACATACAACCGACCTTATTTTCAGGGTCAATCTCATGAGCCAATTTCGTCACCATAGCTGAGGCTACCAACTCATGGTGAGCAGCCTGATATTTAACCTGCTCCTCATTCTCACCCTCTTCAAAGCAGAGTCCTGCTCCCATAAATGGGGCATGGAGAATCATGTTGATTTCATTGAAAGTGAGCCAGTACTTAACCAAACCTTTAAAGCGTGTGAAAAGGGTACGGCAAAGATTTTCATAGAAGCCAAGCATCTTACGATTACGCCATCCTCCATACTCGGTAATCAAGTGCATGGGACAATCAAAGTGTGTGATCGTCACCAAAGGTTCAATGCCATGCTTGTGACATTCCTTGAAGAGGTCCTCGTAAAAGGCAAGCCCAGCTTCATTTGGCTCAGCCTCATCACCCTTAGGAAAATACGTGACCAAGCAATAGAAAGACGATAGGTCTTAAAGCCCATTTCACCAAAAGAGCAATATCTTCCTTGTAACGGTGGTACATATCGATGCTTTCCTTAGCTGGATAAAAATAACCATCCTCAAAATCAAACATCTTGCGACATCCAGTGATAATGGAAAGGCGATCCTCACCAATTGGCACCACGTCAACATTGGCTAAACCACGTCCATCAGCATCATAGGCACCCTCACATTGGTTGGCTGCTGTCGCTCCACCCCACAAAAATCCATCAGGAAAAGTCATTTTTTTAGTCATTGTTCTACCTCTTTATGATTCAAGAATATTTCAGTAATAGTATACAATACTTTGCAATCGTTTTCTTATAGTTCATAACAAAAAATCGAGAATAGGATAGATTTCTCTCGATGATGACTCATTTCAATTGTCTTCTAAAATTGGTGACGAATAGCGCTACTTGCGCATAACGTTCGGGATTAGTCCTATAAAATTCTGATGGTAAGCTTCGGCTTCGTAGAAAGTCTCCGCAGGTTCAATCTTGTCACGATTGACGGTCAAAACGTCCTGAGGCCTGAAGATTAGCCTTAGATTGTTCAGCAATTTCCTTTTGACGCTCATCAAAATAATAAATCACAGGACGATAGTTATCACCACGATCCTCAAATTGTCCAAAAGCATCCGTCGGATCGGTCTAGCCCAATAAATTTCGACTAAATCAGCAAAAGAAATGATTTCTGGGTCAAAGATAACTCCACAGCCCAGTGGCCAGTCGTTTACGACAAACCTCCTCGTAAGTTGGATTTGGCACATGTCCTCCAGTATAACCAGAGCGAACAGATAGAATACCTTCTTGCTCCTCAAAAGGTTGCACCATGCACCAGAAGCACCCTCCGGCAAAAATAGCTCTTCCATAGCGTCCTCTCTTACCAAACTGGTTCATCCAAACCTTGAGATGATTTCTTGATGACCCTTTGACTTCGTCAGTATGATAAGCTCAGATAACTTTCTTGATAGCATCAGCCTTATCGATTTTTCCCAACCTTTTGGGCTACAAGTAGATTGTACCATTGCTTAGTATTTTTACTAGCAGGTTCTACGTAGATAGCTGTCTTAGGATCAATACCAGCCTCTGTAACGAAGTCATTATTAATAATGGCTGCATCAACAGAATCAAGCTGGCAGCTGTCTGAGCAGCATCAACTTCTGATATTTAAATTCTTGCTATTTTCACTAACATCAGTCAACTTAGCCTTGTCATTTGCACCTACACTAAGCTTAATCAAGCCAGCAGACTGCAAGAGATTAAGGGCGACTTTCATTAACGGCATCATTTGGAATGGCAATCGTAGCACCTTCTGGCAATTCTTTAATATCCTTATACTTGTTCTTACCACCCTCTGTTCCAGAATAGACACGGAAGGCTGTGAAATAAGTCTCAGCAATTGGTACCAAGTCAGTCTTATGATCCGTATTCCAGTTATCCAGGAAATTGTAGTGTTGGAAAGCATTAATATCAATGTCACCATTATTAAGGGTCATTGGTTGAGAATAGTCAAACTCACAGAATTTAAGCGTAACTCCCTCTTTTTCAAGATTTCTTCAACCTTATCCCAGCGTGCTTGTTCAGACTCACTCTAGCCATGGTCCCTACTCGAACCACTGTCTATCCTTAGCAGCATCCTTACCACAAGCTGCTAAATCCCTACAGATGCAACAGCAATAACTACAAAACCTAATAATCGTTTTATTTTCATCATTTTCCCTCTCAGATGAACCAATACCTTTAGTCTAACACGAATACAGCCGCTTGACTAATTCATATTCTTAATCAGTTGATAGAGAGGAATTATCAAAAAAAGAGTAAGAACCAACTCTTACTCTACAATTGTCGCTCCAAGAACATTTTTAAAATGCCCAATGGCAAAATCATGTGCTTCTGTCGTCAAGGAGGCTGTTGCACTCTCTACCACCTCGATATCATAGCCCAAATTATAAGCATCAATAGCCGTATGTAACACACAAATATCTGTTAAAACTCCCGTCAAAACGACTGTTGTCACACGACGCTCACGCAAACGAATATCCAAATCAGTTCCTGAAAAGGCTGAATAATGACGCTTATCCATCCAAAAGACACGACTATCATCCTTGATGGCGTCATACACTCCAGCTAATTTGCCATAAAGTTCCGTCCAGATGTCCCTGCAATATTGTGAGGTGGGAAAAGCTTGGTCTCAGGATGAAAAGTATCCCTTCATCATGTCGGTCCATAGCGACAAAATATAGTCTCCATTGTCATAGGCTTCTTGTGTTACCTGGGCAATGCGGTCTTCAATGGCTTGGGCAGGCTTTCCAGCCGTCAACTTCCCATCATCTGCCACAAAATCATAAGAGTAATCAATTGATATCAATGCCTTTGTCATGCTACTTTCTCCTTTTAAAAAAGTGGGGCAGGTCCTCCTACCTCACTCTCTTTCAGTATTCTTCTTATTCGTATTCTTTCAATTTGTCGTAGATACCTTCGTTAAGGACTTTAAGATAAGTCCCTTTCATACCGAGTGAACGGCTCTCAATAATACCAGCTGATTCCAACTTACGAAGGGCATTAACGATAACTGAACGTGTGATTCCAATACGGTCAGCGATAACAGAAGCTGTCAACGACCTTCCAAACCGTCCAACTCATTCAAGATAGCTGAAACCGCCTTGATTTCTGAGTAAGACAAGGTATTAATAGCCATGTTAATAGCTGTTTGTTTACGAATAGTTTCTTCCAAGTTTCTGTTTGAAGGTTCAACAATTGCAAACCAACTACTGTAGAGGCAATCTCAACCAAGATAAGATCTTCATCACAAAGTCATGGTCATTACGCCAAATGATGAAAGAACCAAGACGCATACCACCACCATAGATAGGTGCAATTGTAGTCAAACCATCTGGGAAGTCATCTTTTGACTCCACAGGGAAAATGGTCAAGTCACTGTCAATACCAATGTTTTCTTGAGTGTCATAAACACGGCTGATACCACGTGTGTATTCTTCTGGAAGTTGTTTAGCTTCAAAAAACTCTTCCACACGATCATTGTTGGTTTTGTACTTCATGGCAAAACCAAGGAGAGCACCACCACCATTAACGATAGCAGCGTTACAATCAATGATATCCGCCAATTGAGCAGCCATGTTGTTGTATGGAAGATCTCCTTCCAAGCTGTCTACTGAGCGTTGCAAGATAGATGTAATTTTACGTGTTTTAGCCAGCAAATTTGCCATATTTATTGTCTTCACTTTCTATTGTAGTCATAATAATATCAAGCCTTGTACTAATCTTCTGCGTCAAGACTCACTAGCCCTATCATTATAGCACACTTAACCTATAAATTGCAAACAATTGTCTGAAAATTATTTATTATTCTACTATTCATTATATTAAGTATATTATGGCATTATTAGGAAAATGTTCGGATTTTGCTCAAATATGTCCCCTTTTTAGAGACAATAAAAACTGGACAAGCCTTTTTGTCCAGTTTTTCAAGAAATTAACGCTTGTAATATGACAAGACTCGTTCGATTTTGTTACCGAGATCAGCCAACTCTTCCACACGAGGAAGGTAGACAATACGGAAGTGATCTGGTTCATTCCAGTTAAAGCCTTTACCTGGAACTAGGAGAACCTTCTCCTTCTTCAAGAGACGAAGACAGAATTCTTCATCATCTTCAATATCATACATGTTACGGTCAATCTTAGGGAAGATATAAAGACCTGCATCTGGCTTAACAGCTGAAAGCCCTGGAATAGCGTTTACGGTATTCGTGATAAACTCACGTTGTTCATAGATACGCCCACCAGGGATCAAGAGTTCATCCACGGATTGGTAACCACCAAGTGAAGTCTGAATAACGTGCTGAGAGAGCACATTAGCACAAAGACGCATGTTGGCCAACATATTAAGCCCTTCAATATAGCCTTTGACATTCTTTTTAGGTCCAGAGAGAACCATCCAACCTACACGGAAACCACAAATGCGGTGAGACTTAGAAAGACCATTCATAGACACGCAGAAGACATCTGGTGCAAGACTAGCGATTGCAGTATGTTTCTTACCATCCATAACCAAGCGGTCATAAAT
>JBKWCO010000138.1:0-4610 GCA_046975465.1 Streptococcus sp.
ACCTGAGCAGCATTATATTTTTTCTTGATGGGTTTTGCGACATGTCCATGTTTGACATAATTATTGACCATAGAGGCGGTTAGCCCCTTGTCGTTTGGCCCCAAAGTACTTTGGGTGACCTGATTGACATAGAGCAAAACCTGATCCAAATAGAGTTCAATCTCTGGTAATTCTTCCCAGAGAGGGTATTGTTGTGTTGTCAAATTATAAAAACCTCTTTATCTAGTTTTCATAACCAGATTATAACATTATAGAAATTTAAGTCAAGTCAGAACTTACGGGAAATGAAAAAGATGTTGAGATAATATGTTCAACATCTTTATTTCTTATGTGATATGGCAGAGTTATTTTTTAAAACTGCTTCAGTATCTCTTTTTATGGGGTTCTAAGTTTTTCCAAAATTGCTTGTGCAGTTTCTTGATTCATATGTTTGGCCTTGAGAAGTTCAGCCAAAACGTGAGGCATCTCTTCAGGACTAGCACCGGCTAGTAGGGATAGAGATTTGGCCTGAAGTTTCATATGTCCTGCTTGGATACCTGTTGAAGTCAGAGCTTTGAGAGCAGCCAGATTTTGTGCCAAACCAAGAGAAACGATGATACTGGCAAGGGTTTTGGCATCTGGGTGGTTCAACAAGTCATGGGTAATAGATACACTCGGATTAAGTCCAATA
The DNA here is from genome assembly GCA_046975465.1 of Streptococcus sp. Lineage (GTDB taxonomy): Bacteria > Bacillota > Bacilli > Lactobacillales > Streptococcaceae > Streptococcus. The sequence continues at coordinate 671 of JBKWCO010000138.1, forward strand.
GAACCACCACGGGTTGCAATAGGCATGGGTAGGGTTAATTCTCCCACCAGTTCCTTAGCCTCCTATCATAGGTCCATGTAGACAGGCCACGGTAGCTACCATCCTTGCTAGCATAGGCGTGGCTTCCGCCTCAACTGCTCGCCAATCATTTCCAGTTGCGATAACTAGGGCATCAATACCATTGAAAATTCCCTTATTATGGGTAGCTGCTCGGTAAGGGTCCACCTGAGCCAGTTGGCTGGCCAGTTCCATCTTCTTGGCTAGGTCATGGGCTTCTTCCTTGTTTCGACTGAGGAAGCGTGTGCTAAGACGGCAAGTTGCTGTCACTAGACTCTCGGTGGCAAGATTTGAGAGAATGGCCATGAGACTTTGACCTTCTGAGAGATTTTCCAGTTCTGGCACCAGTGCTTCCATCATGGTGTTGACCATATTGGCTCCCATGGCTTCTTGGGTATCAACGGCTAGATAGACAATGAGGAAGTCTCCCTTAGCCTCAGTCCAGAGCCTGCGAGGGCCACCCCCACGCTTAACAATAGAAGGATGAGCCTCTTTGGCAATCTCTATGAGGTCCTGACTGGCTGCTTGAATTTTGCTTGAGGCAGCAGCCTTATCAGGAACGTCAAAGAGGGCAACTTGGCCAATCATTTGACGGTCATGGATTGTAGTTGTGAAACCACCAGAACGCTTAATGAGCTTGCTAGCGTAGGAAGCAGCAGCCACAACTGAAGGTTCCTCAGTAACCATGGGAACCTGATAGGTCACGCCATCGACCAACACATCTGGGCAAATGGCAAAGGGAAGTGTAAATCGACCAATAACATTTTCAGCCATTTGATTGGCTGTTTCAAGGGTGAGTTGTTGGTCCTTATCCAGAAGATCTTGATTTTCCTGAGACAAAAGAGCATTTTTTTTCAAATGCTCTTTACGTTCTTGCGGTGTCTTCTTGGAAAAACCAGTCCAAGAGAGTTTAGTCATATTAATTTCCTTTGTAGATACGTTGGTGTTCAGAGATTTCAGCTAAACGGAAAGCTCCGGTTTGGTAATCAGCGAATTGAGTAGAGCCAGTGTCATCCAACTGCGCCTCTTCATAGAAAAGTTTTTCATAATCAGCAACGCTCAAGTGTTGACGCTTGGCAAAGGTATCTAGGCGGTCCGAACGAAGCAGGTCTTTGTAGCCCTCAATCATACGTCCTGAGAAAATTTCAGAGACAGCTCCAGAACCATAAGAGAAGAAGCCAATCTTGTCTCCAGATTTAAGGTCTTGCGACTGTTCAAGCAAGGAAAGAAGTCCAAGATAAAGTGAGCCTGTATAGATATTTCCGATTTGGCGGCTATAGGTAATAGAGGCTTCAAAGTTACTTGTCAAACGTTCTTTATTCTCGGGATTCAAATCTTTTGGAATGATTTTATTAAGTCCCTTAAGAGCTAACTTAGGATAAGGAAGGTGGAGACAAAAAGCTGCAAAGTCAGCAAAGTCAGCCTGATGACGCTCTTGGTAAGCTGCCCAAGTTGTCTTCAAGCTGTCAAGGTACTGCTTGGTTGAATAGATGCCTTGAACATAAGGCGTTGAACTATAGTTTGGACGCCAGAAGTCCATGACATCACGAGTTTGTGCCACGTTGTCATCTGTAAGCTCCAAAATACGTGGATTCTGACTGACTAGCATAGCTACAGCACCAGCTCCCTGGGTTGACTCACCAGAGGAACCTACACCATAACGGGCAATGTCACTAGCGATAACCAGAACCTTGCTATCTGGATGGGCTGCTACATGTAATTTAGCATAGTTAAGTCCAGCAGTTGCAGCATAACAAGCTTCCTTCATTTCAAAAGAACGGGCAAAAGGTTGAATCCCCAAAAGACTGTGAACATAGACAGCAGCAGCCTTTGACTGGTCAATGGAAGACTCAGTAGCCACGATGACCATATCGATAGCTTTTTTGTCATCGTCATTTAAAATATCAGTCGCCGCATCAGAGGCAAGCGTCACAATATCTTCTGTAATCGGCGTAATACTGGTTGCATCAAGCATCAGCCCCTTGCTGAATTTTTCAGGCTCCGACCCACGGGCAAGAGCGAGATCAGCCATGTTTAGAACATATTGACTGGTCGCAAAACCAATCTTATCAATTCCAATAGACATATGATGTTTCCTTTTTTTCTTCATTGTAGAGTATCCAGAAGATACTAATCTATAGTGATTTTACCATAAAAGAGCGCTTTCGCCTTGAAAAAACTTTGATAGTTAGTTATATCTTCTGTTTTGATAGGAACTAGAGGATTTCACAAGACTTTCCTTTGGGGAACATGACCCTTTTGTTTCTCATTTCAAGCAGAATAGGGTAAAATTGAAATAGCACTCTACTAGTTTTTTAGCTATGTTAGAAAAGTAAAATTGTTGTTATATATTGAAATCATTGCGAGCGTTAAGTGAGACTTTCCGCTGTGAGATAAGTGTCTGTAAATAAAGTGTTTTGTTTACAGACACTCGGAATTTTTGAGACCATAGGCTCAAAAATTAGTCTTGGAACTTCGAAGAAGTTCCAAGACGTCCGTAATCACTTAAGGAAAGTCTCAAAAAATACTTTGTTTTCAATTGAATAAAGAGGAAAATCATGACAAAAGCAGACACTATATTTAAAGAAAATATCACTAAAATCATGGAAGAGGGTGTTTGGTCGGAGCAAGCACGTCCTAAATACAAGGATGGCACTACAGCCAATTCCAAATATATTACAGGGTCTTTTGCTGAATATGATTTGAGCAAGGGAGAGTTTCCTATTACCACTCTTCGTCCTATTGCTATCAAATCTGCTATCAAAGAAGTGCTTTGGATTTACCAAGACCAGTCAAATAGCCTAGATGTCCTTGAAGATAAGTATAATGTGCACTATTGGAATGACTGGGAAGTTGAAGGCGTACCTGCCAATAATGGGGACAAGCGTTCGATCGGTCAGCGTTATGGGGCGGTCGTTAAGAAGCACGATATCATTAATCGTTTACTAGCCCAGTTAGATGCCAATCCTTGGAATCGCCGTAATGTCATTTCTCTTTGGGATTATGAAGCCTTCGAGGAGACAGCGGGGCTTCAGCCTTGTGCCTTTCAGACCATGTTTGACGTTCGTCGTGTGGGTGAGGACATTTATTTGGATGCGACCTTGACGCAGCGCTCCAACGATATGTTGGTGGCTCATCACATTAATGCCATGCAGTATGTGGCCCTTCAGATGATGATTGCCAAGCACTTTGGTTGGAAAGTTGGTAAGTTCTTTTATTTTGTCAATAACCTCCATATTTATGACAATCAATTTGAGCAAGTCGAAGAACTGCTCAAGCGTCAGCCGTCTGATTGCCAACCACGCTTGGTCCTCAATGTTCCTGATGGAACGAATTTCTTTGATATCAAACCAGAAGATTTTGAATTGGTTGACTATGAGCCTGTTAAACCTCAACTCAAATTTGACTTAGCAATTTAATAAATGCTTATGATTTAAGCCCATAAAGAGCTGGCAAAGTTTTTTCCAAGCTCTTTTTCTCTTTTTTTGTTAGAATGGATTGTAAACGTAAAAGAAAAGGAAATACTGTGTCTAAACAACTCATTGCTATTTGGGCGGAAGCTCATAACCATGTTATTGGGAAGAATCACACCATGCCTTGGCACTTGCCTGCTGAACTGGCACATTTCAAGAAAACGACCATGGGTTCAGCAATTCTTATGGGACGTGTGACCTTTGATGGCATGAACCGTCGTTGCCTCCCAGGACGTGAAACCTTAATTCTAACACGAGACAAGGACTTCGACTGTGAGGAAGTAACGACCGTTACAAGTGTTGAGGAAGCTCTAGCTTGGTTCGAACAGCAAGATAAGGACCTCTATATTGCTGGTGGTGCTGGTGTCTACAAGGCTTTTGATGGACATTATGATTCACTCATCAAGACA
>JBKWCO010000139.1:0-4505 GCA_046975465.1 Streptococcus sp.
TTGTTATTCTTTTAAGCACATAACTATATTTATGTAAACTACTCTACACAAAAAAACAAACTCTCCTTCACGGAAAGCTTGTTTTTCTTATTAATAATCTTTAAGAGCAGATTCAACGGCTGCTTTTTCTTTTTCAATCAAGTTTACTCGTGCGGCAATTGTCTTAATTCCCATTAAGATATTACGTTCCAAGGCTTTATCACTTGTTTGTGGCTCGAAGAAAGCAATATATTGATCAAGACGTTCTTGCGTTTTAAAGATTGATGCTGGGATATTAACAAAGCTATCAAAGCTCATATCACCACCAAGGGCTGCCTTAATCCAATCCCAGTTATCTTTTGCCCAGTTCCAAACGGTTTCTTGAGCAAATGATTTGCTGAGGAAATTCATATACCAGAGGTATAAGTCTTGAGGTTTAACGACATGTTTGTCTTTAAGCTGACTTAGCACGTAGTCGAGGCCTTCTTGATTTTTAAGGTATGAAACTGCTTGAGTTAATTGACGACGGAAGTTACTATCATTTGTTGTGACGTATGCGTTGACATAGTCCTCAACAAGGGTAAGACTGTCTTCTTGTTTCATTTGGTTAATGAGGACAAGACCACGGACACTTGCAGGGATGCTTTCAATGTTTTCTTTATGAACTTGGAAAACACTTGCAGCTGCAAGGACTGCTGGTTGATAGTCTGCTTGAATCAAGTAGCTTAGTGCCGTTTGACGAACCATTTCATCTTCATCTGACTCTCCATCCTTGGCATCGAAACCAAGACGTTCAAAGTCATTTTGGAATTGACGACGTACCAAAGCCTTGTAGTGTACTTCTGCTTCTGTATCCTCATCGATAAAGCGTTTCAAACCACTAAGAATTTGTGATTTAGCTTGAGCAATCAAGAAGCTTTCTTCTTTTTCAACCAAATCAAGCAAGGTGATTAGGCTTGCGTAAGAAATACGTCCACTTTCAGCTAAGAGACGACGTTCTTGTAAGATTTGAAGTTTACTTACAGTATCAAGGTTAGCAAATTCCTCTAAGAGTTGGTCCAAGAGTTGTCCTTGGTAGTCTGTGATGTAATGTGCCGTATTTGCTGTATTAAGGCGAAGAGCTCCATTATTTTCAGCAGCAAGCTGGCTATAATTTGGAATCTCAATACGCTCTTCTGAGAGTGTGTCTGGGAGTCCTTTCCAATTTGTGTTCAATGGAATTTCCCAAAGACGCCCTTTATCTTCATGTTCACCAATGAAGAATTGTTTTTGACTAAGAATAAGAGTGTCATCAACAACTTCTGCACTAACAACAGGGTAACCTGGTTGCTCCAACCAAGTATCCATGAAACTAGAGACATCTTTACCAGAAGCATCAGAGAGTGCATTCCAGAGGTCACGTCCAATAGTGTTGTTGTACTGGTGTTTTTCGAAGTAAGCTTTAAGTCCTTTGGCAAAGGCTTCGTCACCTAACCAACGGCGAAGCATATGCATGAGACGGCTACCCTTAGCATAAACGATAGCACTATCAAAGAGGGTATTAATCTCATCTGGGTGATTAACTTCCATGTGGACTGACTGAACACCATCTGTAGCATCACGTTGGAGGGCATGTGGTACACCAGTTGTTTGGAAATCTTCAAAGATGTTCCAACTTGGTTCAATAGCATCTACTGAAACATATTCCATCATGTTGGCAAAACTTTCGTTAAGCCAGAGGTCATCCCACCATTTCATCGTTACAAGGTTACCGAACCATTGGTGAGCCAATTCGTGGGCAACCACGAGAGCTACTTGTTGACGACTTGCAGCTGAGCTATTTTCGTCTACTAGTAGGTAAACTTCACGATAGGTAACAAGTCCCCAGTTTTCCATGGCACCTGCTGAGAAGTCAGGAAGAGCCAGATGGTATGACAATGGGATAGGATATTTGACTTGGAAGTAGTCTTCGTAGAAATCAATGACACGAACGGCAATATCAAGGGCAAAGTCAACGCTGTTTTCAGCTTGTGCAACTGTAGCGAAGACACCAACTTCAGTTCCGTTTTGCGTTTTCGCTGTCTTACCTTGAAGAGCTCCAAAACCAAAGGCTAGGAGATAAGTTGACATACGTGGTGTTGTCTCAAAGGTCCAAACGCCAGTTTCTTCACGCAAATGGCTATTGATTTCAGGCATGTTTGACAAAGCGATATCGCCTTCTTCAGCATCAAATTTCAATGAGAAATCAAAAGTAGCTTTGGCTTCTGGTTCATCAACAGATGGGAAGGCTTCACGCGCAAAATGAGATTCAAACTGCGTTGAAATAATCTCTTTCTTCTCACCATTGTAGGTGTAATATGATGGGTAAATCCCTGTCATATTATCTGTAATGCGACCAGAGAATTCAATGACAAGCGTCAAAACACCGGTCTCTGGAAGTTCAATATGGAAGGCTTCGTTAGCATCATCCATTTGGAAGTTTAACGATTCATTATCCAAGAGAACTGAACTAATGGTAAGGTCTTTTTGGTGAAGGGAGATATGGTTATCAAGGGCTTCACCTGTAATGGCAACATTCCCTGTAAAGGTCTTTTCAGAACGATTAATGTCCAAGAAAAGATTGTAGTTTTCAGGGATGAAACTTTCGATAAAACGAGCAACAGATGCTGTCATACGTATATACTCCTAATCTAACTTTTCGTATCGAAACAGACTGACAAATGTTTCGATATTAGACTCTTTTACAAAAGAAAAGGGTCTGAATTATTCAATACAAACCCATTATAACATAGATTGGAAGCTTTGCCTACAGTTCAATGATTTTACCAGATTTGAGGTAGACAACCCACTCGCATAAATTACGGGCGTAGTCACCAATGCGTTCCAAATACATGAGTACTTGAAATATTCTTTAGCAGCGAAGGCTGCATCTGGATTTTTCCGACACCTTCTACCGTCATGGATTGGATATCACGGAAAAAGTTGTCAATGATTTCATCTGAAGCTGCGATTTCATAAGCACGCTTTTCGTCAGCATTCAAGTAAACTTCAAGAGCTTCTTCAACCATATGGCGGACTGCTTTCCCCATTTTCTTGATCTCAGCTTCAATATCAGTCATTCGGTTTTCACCCTTAATACGGATGGTCGCCTTTGCGATGGCAACGGCATGGTCACCCATACGCTCGACATCACTAGATGCTTTTAGTGCAGTGATAACAGTACGTAAATCACTTGATACAGGTTGCTGAAGGGCAATAATTTCAAGCGATTTTTCTCAAGTTTGGTTTCGTAGTTATTGACAATTTCATCGTTTTCAATAACTTCTTTAGCCAATTCACGGTCATGGCTGATGAAGGCACGTACGGCTTTTTGAGCTGAGCTGCAACCTCTGTACCCATAGCGTAAAATTGGTTGTGGAGTTTTTCTAATTCTTCTTCGAAGGGAGTTCGTAACATCATAATTTTTTTAGTAATCTGTCCTTTCTTAACCGAATTTACCGGTAATATAATCTTCAGTTTCTTTATGTTGTGGATTTAGGAACATGTCTTTCGTTGATGAATACTCGATGAGCTCTCCATCAAGGAAAAAGGCTGTTCGTTGTGAGATACGACTTGCCTGCTGCATAGAACGAGTGACTAGCAACAAGGTGTATTGTTCTTTAAGGTTATAGAGGGTTTCCTCAATCTTACCAGCGGATATAGGGTCGAGGGCCGACGTTGGTTCGTCAAGAAGGATGACCTTTGGAGATGTAGCTAGCACTCGTGCAATACAGACACGTTGTTGTTGCCCACCTGAAAGTCCAAGTGCTGAGTCATGGAGACGGTCTTTAACCTCTTCCCAGATTGAAGCACCCTTTAGTGATTCTTCTACTGCTTGATCAAGAACCGCCTTATCTTTGATACCATTGATACGAAGTCCATAAACCACGTTTTCATAGATAGACATGGGGAAAGGATTAGGTTGTTGAAAGACCATACCGATTTGCTTTCGTAACTCAACAGTGTCCGTTCGAGGACTATAGACATTATGACCATTGTAAGATACTGCTCCAGTAAGCGTCCACTCAGGGTTTAAATCTCCCATTCGGTTGATAGAACGGAGCAAGGTTGATTTTCCCGATCCTGAAGGTCCGATAAGGGCCGTGATTTCATTTGGATAGAAATCCATTGTCACGTTATTGAGGGCTTTTTTCTTATTGAAATACACCGATAAATCATTGATTGAAATGATAGGTTCAGTCATAAGTGCTCCTTTCTATCCAAAGCGTCCTGATACATAGTCATTAGTTGACTGTAGGGCAGCATCTTGGAAGATTTTCTTGGTCTCATCATATTCGATAAGATCACCAAGGTAGAAGAATGCTGTATAATCACTGGCACGCGCCGCCTGCTGCATATTGTGCGTCACGATGATAATAGAGTAATCTTCCTTAAGTTCGAACATGGTCTCTTCTAGTTGCATAGTAGCTACAGGATCCAAAGAAGCTGCAGGTTCATCCATGAGAAGAATCTGCGGTTTCACGGCAATAGCTCTAGCAATACAAAGA
>JBKWCO010000140.1:0-4461 GCA_046975465.1 Streptococcus sp.
GTTCAAGATATCAATGATTACTACGATTTTGTACTCTTTGATACACCTCCGTTCTTTGGTGTTTCTACAACAAGTACCCTTTTTACAAATTCGAAAGTTTATGTTCTTATTCCTACTACACCTGATAAGTTTGGTATTGAAGGTGTAAAAGATACAATCGAAGATATTGAAGCAGTTCAAGAAGGATTCTCTTTCTTTGGAATTGATATTGTTATAGCTGGGATCGTTATAACTCAGGTTGATAAAGGGCCAGGCTTTAGTAAAAAATCAATTAAACAAGTCAAAGCAAGAGAAGCAGTATCAACTCTTGAGAAAATTGCGGAAGAACATAATACTAAAGTTTTTGAGCAATACTTATTTAATAATAAACAATACAAAGATATGATTGCTAATCAAGCAAATGTTTTTACAAATAGTGGCTATAGCATCCCTCAAAAACAAATAACAAATGTTATGAATGAACTAATTAAGACGATTGGAGAACACGATGCCGAAAAAGCTTAATACAATCCAACAAAGAAATTATAATAATCTTTTAACAGCTGTTGAATCAAATGATCGCACAACAGCTAAAGAAGTATTTGACCGTTTTTTTAAAGGGAAAGAGATTGAAGAAGTAGTAATTGATAAACTTAAGGAGAAGCATGATATTACTTATCTAACTGAAGCAAGTGTAGAACCCAAAAAAGCTGCTGTTTCTCCTAAAAAAGTAAATATTGTTACTCAGAAAAAAGAAAAAAACAAAATTCCTACTAAACTTGAACCAGCAAAAACTCCGGAAGAAAAAGTGCGTTCAAATCTAAACATGACACAATTATCGATGTCTCGTTTTAGTGCATTAAGAGCTGTTTTAAATAAAAAAGACCTCAAAGGAGAAAATGGCAATTATCCTAAACGTGGAGGGTCTGACAAGCTATTCACTGAAATGTTAGATCAGATGTACCAACTTCTAGATGAAGAACAAAAGGAGTTGTTTAGTACATTGGTAGAAACTGAGATGAGTTTTAAGTAATCTAATTTAACATGTAGTTATCATACAAAAATGTAGGTATTTCTACACTTTTTATTCTTTATATGAGTTGTATCTTTTTAAAGAATTTTTTGATTTTATGGTTTCAATTATGATTAAGAACATTTAGTAATAATAGTTTAAATAGTATTAAGTAGTATTAAGTGGTTAATAATAGTAACTAAGTAGTTAATTATAGTTTAAGTAGTAGAACTCCTGAAACCCTTGCTGTTATTGAGGTTGGCTTACCGTTATCCTATAAAACTGTATGTATATCCTACAAATTGGTAGGTATATCATATAACTTTGCATGAAAGTCACACAAAGTTGTATGTTAAGTCTACAAAAATGTATGTATGTCGTATAAAATGGCAGGTGTATCCTACAAATCGGTATGTAAGTCCTATAAAGTTGCATGTTAAGTTTACAAAACTGCATGTATGTCATATAAAATTGTATGTATATCCTACAAAATGGTTGTAAATTTAAAAAAATACTATGAAAATCAGAATATTAGTGATATAATGTCATACAAAAGGGTTGTAATTTAATATTTTTATACCCTGTCACATATTGCAGTGAGTAATTAGCTTATAGTAAAATAATTACTTTTATTTAAAATACGACCAAAATGTATGATGAATGAACTAAGAGAGGTAGAAGCATTTGGTAGAGAATAGAGAGTTCAGAGAAATCATCAAATATGATAATAAGTTTACCCAAATGTTCCAACTTGGAGACCTTTCACCTCTTCAAGAAAATATGATTTACTCTATATTTGGTGAGTTGCGAGATATTTATGACGAAAACGAAGCAGCAATATTTTCTTATTCGAGTCTGGCAATGCTAGCTGGAAATACATTTTACAGTTCTAGGGAACAAAAAATTGTTCCTAGGACTGGTAAACGCTTTGAAACTACAGTTGAGGAACTAGAGGAAAGAATGACTAAAATTGTATATCGACATCCCGAAAAGGTTGTCGATGGCAAGGTAGTCTCTTACACCACTATTCCACTGTTCAAGACCTTTAGAGTAGACCATGAAAATAAACTGATTAAAATCCACTTGTCTGATGCAGAATATACTGAGTATGAAGAAGTAGCTACAGAAGATGGATCAAAAGTAAAGGTAGCGGTCAAGCGTACAGTTAAGGACCTTTTCAATAACCCAGAGTGGGGTAAAAAAGCTAAGTACATTCAGTATGGTCGTGACTACCATAATCTATTGAAGAGTAAGTATTCTAAACGATTATTTAGACATTTAGCAGACTGGCGTAAAACAGGCTTTGTAAAAGATACAGCTCACGAGCTTGAGCAAGAAGTTTTGATATTGGATAGTCCTAGTTTACTTCGTTCGAAAGGTACTAAGCTGCAGCAAGCAATGGATGAAATCAATACGCTATTGGTTGATGAGCATGGACTTCCTGTTATTCAAGATTTGACGGTAGAGCGAATTAAAAAAGGAAAATCAATTACCCACTACATAGTTAGGTTTAAACCGTTCGATGACGATTTGAGACGTATTGTTACAACAAACGATAAAGTCATTACCTTTGAGAAGAAGAAAGAGTTAGACTTCAAACGTAAGATGGCTATCGTCATGGAGAAATTCTACACTGTTTTTCCTAAAGGGAGCAAAGCTGACAACTACAATAATAAAAATCAACTCAAACGTTGGCTTGAAACAATGGACCATGAACTAGTTATTGAGGCGTTGGAAAGAACAGGAAGTGATGCAAACCGTACTTTTGGTTGGACAAGAACGTTGCTCAATAAATGGGAAGTAGCAGGATACACAAAACTTTCAGATTTGAGAGATAGTCATCCAACTAATAAGGATGAACGCCCTTCAAGTGTTCCAGACTGGTCTGAGCCAAACTATGAAAATGGAACGGATGACAAAGACCGTTTAAGACTAGTAGTAGTCGCAGTTAAATCAGCAATTAAAATAGAACTCTCAAAGACGCCTGACGAAGATAATAAGGCGGATATTAAACATTTAGCAGAGAAACTGTTACAAGAGAAGTTGTGGGAACTTAAAGAGAACGGGTTAGAGTCACTGTCTGATAGCCGGTTTGAAGAGACAAGAGAACAACTTTTGACTGAGATACTTGATTATTTTAAAGTATAACTTCATATGTATTTTTGTAGATAGATTATATATATATAGCGATACACGATGTATCGCTATTTTAGTTTTAGAAATTTTTTCCTAGATAAATCTAAAATCAACATGCAATCTTGTATGATATAATAGGTCTAAAATATAAATGGTAAACCTGTAGTTAATTGCTATCATTATTGAGAGGAGGAGAATTATGTCAAAACAGAAAGATAAATATCTAGCACTTAGAAGGCAATTACCAGATATTATAGATGAGTATATATCTTACTTCAAGTAGATGTCGAAGAGCCTTCTCCCAAAATGGTTGAACGTTTGTCAGTGATCCAGAAATTTTTAAATAGCTATGCAATTACGATTGATAAAGAGGCTGTTTCCCTATCATTGACAGACTTAGAAAAATTACCACGAGAATTTGTTCAAAATTATTTGGCAAATTTACGTCTGAAACCAGCAGGAAAAAGATTTATTCTCTATACTTTAGCAGCATTTTGGAATTATCTTACGAATACCTCTTTTACAATTGAGAGAGGAATGCCGTTATTTTATCGTAACGTGTTTAATGAATGGAAGATAGTTTACAAAGAGAGTTACCACAACATAATATATTCCGAATCAAAGAAGAAGACTATTTTGTATACGCAGGAAGAGCTCGAAGGGCTACTTGATTTCATGGCAAACAGTTATGTTACAACTCTACCAACTCAGAAAAAGGCTGATAATTGGGAAAAGGAGAAGGAGCGAAATATTGCTATATTTGCAATTTTAATTGGTACTGGAGCAAGTACTCAAGAAGTTGTTAACTTGACAGTCAGGGATATTGATATGCGTAAAAAAGGTATTTGGGTTGTTAGAAACAACGAGAAACAGTTTATACGTTTTCTTCCTTTCACCATTCCTTACATAGCTCCATTTGTTAAGGAACGACGTGGACGCTGGGACTTAGACCCTTCTATACCGTCATTATTTTTAACCATGTTGAAAAATCCTATGGGGAGAAACACAATAGGCCATTTGGCAAAGAGCATTGGTCATGCTTATGGTAAGGTAATCACTCCTAGCATTTTAAAAGACAGCCACGCCTCTATTGTTTATAAAGAGACAGGTGATATTAAGAAAGTTGCTGAAATACAAGGATATAGTTTAGATAAGAATCACCTTATAAGATTTATTGATTGATAGTATGAACTTATCTCCAGATTAGTCAAAAGGCCACTTAAGGTCTTTTTTATGTCACTGGGTTACGAATAGTGACTCCTAAGTCTATAATGAATTTATAGAGAATAAAGGAGGTCTTATGCTGAGAAAAAACAATGAAAAAAGAGGTTGTC
>JBKWCO010000141.1:0-4426 GCA_046975465.1 Streptococcus sp.
TAAACTAGATACTGAAGAAGCTCTCCAAGCTAAAAAGAAACGTGCTTTTAACCACAGTTTCTCCATGGATGTTCCTGAAAGTTTTTATGATGAACTCATTGCTTATGTGGATCACAAGGTCAAAAGAAGAGAGTTAGGTCTTGAATAACACAGAAAAATTGTCAAATATGTTGGGACTAGCACAAAGAGCTGGAAAGCTTATTTCTGGCGAAGAACTTGTCATCAAGGCAGTTCAATCAGGACAGGCGAGACTAGTTTTTCTTGCCAATGATGCTGGTAGTAACGTGACTAAAAAGACGACTGATAAATGTAACTACTATAATATAGAAGTCTCCACAGTGTTTAACGCACTGGAATTAAGCATGGCTATTGGTAAACCAAGAAAAACGGTTGCTGTAGTTGATGCTGGATTTTCAAAGAAAATGAGGACTCTTATGGAATAAAGAATAGGAGGACATCACGTGTCAAAGAAACGATTATATGAAATCGCAAAAGAGGTTGGTGTAGAAAGTAAGGTTGTTGTCGCAAAGGCGCAAGAACTAGGGCTTTCTGTTAAAAGCCACTCCTCATCAGTTGAAGAAGCAGATGCTAATCGTATCACTTCAAGTTTAAAAGGGGGAACAGCTAAGGCTGAAAGCAAGCCAGCTCCTAAAGCGACACCAACTCCTAAAGAGGAAAAGGTAGCGCCTAAGGTTGATAAGGTACCTGTTGCCAAATCAGCTCCAGCTAAAGAAGTATCAAAGGCTGAAGTCAAAGAAGCCCCTGCGACTCCGAAAAAACCACAAAGCCGTAATTTTAAGGCAGAACGTGAAGCACGTGCCAAGGCAGAAGCAGAGCGTCGTCAAAACGGCGGAGGCCGTGACAACCGTAATCGTAACCGAAATCAACAAGGAAACGATCAAGGTAAACGTCAGAATAATGATCGTCGCAACCAAAATGGAAATGGTCAAGGAAACCGTAACAATGGAAAGCGCGATAACAATAGTAATCGTGACCGTAATTTCCAAGGTAAACAGCGCAATGATCAAGGTCGAAATAAACGCAACGATGCTACCCGCAACAATCAGGCAGGTCCACGTATTGACTTTAAAGCGCGTGCAGCAGCCTTGAAAGCAGAGCAAAATGCAGAATATTCACGTCAAAGTGAAACACGCTTCCGTGAAGAAAAAGCTGCAGAGCAACGCCGTGCAAAAGAGCAGGAAAAGGCAAGACAAGAGAAGCATCAGGCAGAAGTAGCTGCTCAAAAAGCAGTTGCTGAAGCTAAGCCAGCTCCCAAACCAGCTCCGGTGGCTGCTCAACCAGCCCCAGCTGCACAAGCACAAGATACACGTCGTAAAAGGCACGTCCTGATAAATCACGTGATAATCGTCGCGAGAATGAAGATGGACCTAAGCAAACAAGAAATAATAAGTGGAATAATCAAAACCAAGTGAGAAATCAACGAAATAGTAACTGGAACAAAAACAAAAATAAAAAAGGTAAAAACAACCGTGGTAATTCGGCTCCAAAACCAGTAACCGAGCGTAAATTCCATGAATTACCAAAAGAATTCGAATACACTGAGGGTATGACGGTTGCAGAAATCGCAAAACGTATTAAACGTGAGCCAGCTGAAATCGTTAAAAAACTCTTCATGATGGGTGTTATGGCAACTCAGAACCAATCTCTTGATGGGGATACTATTGAGTTGTTGATGGTTGACTACGGTATTGAAGCAACCAAGAAAGAAGAAGTCGATAATGCTGATATCGAACGTTTCTTTGTTGACGAAGACTACCTCAATAAAGATGCTATGGTAGAACGTGCACCAGTTGTTACTATCATGGGACACGTTGACCATGGTAAAACAACCCTTCTTGATACCCTTCGTAACTCACGTGTTGCGACTGGAGAAGCTGGTGGTATCACACAGCATATTGGTGCCTACCAAATTGAAGAGGGTGGTAAGAAAATCACCTTCCTTGATACTCCAGGACACGCGGCCTTTACATCTATGCGTGCCCGTGGTGCTTCTGTTACAGATATTACTATCTTGATTGTAGCTGCGGATGACGGTGTTATGCCACAAACTATTGAAGCCATCAACCACTCTAAGGCTGCTGGTGTTCCAATCATTGTTGCGATTAACAAGATTGATAAACCAGGTGCTAACCCAGAGCGTGTAATCGGTGAATTGGCTGAACATGGCGTTATCTCAACTGCATGGGGTGGCGATAGCGAATTCGTTGAAATTTCAGCGAAGTTTGGTCAAAACATTGAAGAGTTACTTGAAACAGTTCTTCTTGTGGCTGAAGTGGAAGAACTTAAAGCTGACCCAACAGTTCGTGCCATCGGTACCGTTATTGAAGCGCGTTTGGATAAAGGTAAAGGTGCGGTTGCAACCCTCCTTGTTCAACAAGGTACCTTGCATGTTCAAGACCCAATCGTTGTTGGTAATACCTTCGGACGTGTCCGTGCTATGACCAATGACCTTGGTCGTCGTATTAAGACTGCAGCACCATCAACACCAGTTTCAATTACTGGTTTGAACGAAGCGCCTATGGCGGGTGACCATTTTGCCGTTTATGAAGACGAAAAAGCAGCTCGTGCAGCCGGTGAAGAACGTGCCAAACGTGCCCTTATGAAACAACGTCAACAAACACATCGTGTTAGTCTTGATAACCTCTTTGATACCCTTAAAGCTGGTGAATTGAAGACTGTTAATGTTATCATCAAGGCCGACGTACAAGGTTCTGTTGAAGCCTTGGCAGCGTCACTTCTTAAGATTGATGTTGAGGGTGTTCGCGTTAATGTTGTTCACTCAGCAGTAGGTGCTATCAACGAATCTGATATTACTCTTGCGGAAGCTTCGGATGCTGTTGTTATCGGATTTAACGTTCGTCCTACACCACAAGCACGTCAACAAGCGGAAACTGATGAAGTTGAAATTCGTCTTCACAGCATCATCTACAAGGTTATCGAAGAAATCGAAGATGCCATGAAAGGGATGCTTGATCCTGAGTTTGAAGAAAAAGTCATGGGTGAAGCAGTTATCCGTGAAACCTTCAAAGTTTCTAAAGTCGGAACAATCGGTGGATTCATGGTTACTAGTGGTAAAATCACTCGTGACTCAAGTGCCCGTGTGATTCGTGATGGTGTCGTTATTTTTGATGGTAAATTGGCAAGCTTGAAACACTTTAAAGATGACGTTAAAGAAGTCGGAAACGCTCAAGAGGGTGGTTTGATGATTGAAAACTACAACGATATTAAAGTTGATGACGTTATCGAAGCTTACATTATGGAAGAAATTAAACGTTAATTTTGTTAGCTTTTAAGAAAGCTTACTTAGGAGACAAAGCTAGGTCATCTGGCCTGGCTTTTGTTCCATCATAATAAGAGAGAAAGGATAAGACTATGGGAAATTCATTTCGTGTAGACCGTGTTGGTATGGAAATCAAACGTGAGGTCAATGAAATTCTTCAAAAGAAAGTTCGTGACCCACGTGTGCAAGATGTCACTATCACAGATGTGCAAATGCTAGGCGATTTGTCAGCTGCTAAGATTTTTTACACTATTCATTCAACCTTGGCCTCAGATAACCAAAAAGCACAAACTGGTCTTGAAAAGGCTACTGGGACAATCAAGCGTGAACTTGGTAAAAAATTGACCATGTATAAGATTCCGGATTTGACCTTCATTAAGGATGAGTCTATCGAATACGGTAATAAAATTGATGAAATGCTTCGTAATTTGGAGCGTAAAGACTAAGAAAAAATTCCTGTCAGTTATGGCAGGAATTTTGCGTTATAATAGAATAAAAAGGAGGACTTCAATGAAAATAACGGTCTATTTGGGAGCTAATATGGGTGACAGTCCTAGCTTTAAGAAAGCAACAATTGCCTTGGGTCAGTGGATTGCTAAAAATGGGCATACTCTAGTCTATGGTGGCAGTAAGATGGGACTTATGGGAGTTCTTGGTGATACGATTTTGGAAAATGGTGGACAGGCTCATGGGATTATGCCACAATTCCTCAAAGATAGGGAGATAGCTTATGAGGGGTTAACCTCAATGACAATAGTAGAAACTATGGCAGAACGAAAGACTGCTATGCTAGAGCAAGGAGATCTCTTTATCGCACTTCCAGGAGGTCTAGGGACACTGGAAGAAATCTCTGAAGCTATTGCAGCTGCTCGAGTCGGTAAGTTGGACAAACCCTGTGTTTTCTTCAATCTCAATGGCTATTATGATGCTATGAAAATGATGTTAGATACCATGGTTACTCATGATTTTTTGGAGGCTGAAACAGCAGCAAAATTCCTCTTTACAGATGATTTTTCAGAAATTAAATCTTTACAAATATTTCTTAGCGACTTCTATATCGCCAGCATAGTTATCACGTTTACCATTTACGATCTGGAAGGCATCAGCACCTTTACCAGCGATAAC
>JBKWCO010000142.1:0-4380 GCA_046975465.1 Streptococcus sp.
TCTTAAACTTGATAATTTGGATTTAAATGATAAGTTGGCTCCTTTGTTCGAGATTCCTTATCCGGTATTAAGAAGTTGGATTGTAAACCAAGTTATTCCTTTGGAACAAAAAGGTGTCACAGTTAGGTTGGATGTCAATGTTGATGCTTATCCTAATAATTTAAATGTTGCAGTTCTTATTAGAGTTTTAGAACGTTGCATGAACTTAGCTGAAAAACTTTGGGCCAAGGAGCCGGAGACAGATATTGGTTTCCTTATTCAACAGAATGAGGATGGCAATCTCAGCTTTATTCTTGAGAATACCAACCAGGAAGCTAATCCGAAACTTGACGATAGTCTGGTTGTTAGTCGAGATTTTGCCCAGTTTTGCTGGTCAAACGGTATCGGTTTAACAAATAAAAAAGAATTATTTAAAACCTATCAAATTGTCACGGTAATACCATAATTGTAGGAAGGAGGAAGGTAGCTATGCTAGGTAACGTCATTTTTCAAATTTTGATGTTTGTCATTATTTGGGATATCTATTTACGTATTGGTGGACAAAACACTAATCTTAAAAATCGTATACTTTATTTGTTATTTGATGTTGCTCTATGCATTTGGGGACAACTCATTGGACGCTATATAGGCATAGTACCTCCCTTAATAGCCATTGTAACATTGACATTTAGCTACCAACTGAATAAAAGTGTAACTTCTGTAGAGCGCTTTTTTCTAGGTTTTTACCCAGTGGTACTAGTCGATTTGGCAAGACGTTTTTTGGCTACTTTCTTCTTTCCGCCGATACTTGGCATAACTGTTGATACTTTAAACACTAATATTTGGTGGTCTATGGTACCACTTTCCTTCGTCATGTTGACGGTCAGAATAGTAGATTTTATTTTACGTCTAGATTTTACAGATATCTTGAAAGTTGCTGCCCAACAAGAAAAAAAGAACCGTCTGGGTTTGGTCAACATGCTTCTTTTGCTTTATTATTTAGTTATCTTTTTGGTGTCGACATTTGATACTTATTTTCCAGAGTTACATCTTGAGAGTAGATTTAGGTTGCCATTAGTAATGGGATATCTCTACTTACTCCTCTTTGTACTTGGTGCTGTAAACCAGTTTGCTAAGGAGAAAATAGAGCAGGATTTAGCGATGAAGCAGGCTAACTATCTTGATGATTTGAAGCGTGAGAATACTAGGGTAGAAGGTTTGTATAGAGACTTGATGCATGTTCGTTCTAACTATAATTTCCTACTTAATAATCTGAGAGATATTGAAAGAACAGGAGATATTCGTTCTTATAAAAAAGATTTGGTTGATCTTTATGTCAATCGAGATCAGCATAGTTTTTCAACTCAGGTCACAGATTTGGATAATATCCAAAACTCAAGTATTCATAGTCTACTTTCATCAAAATATCATGAAGCTCAGATGTATCGACTCAATATTCATGCAGAGATTCCAGATCCAGTGACTCATAACTATCTAACTGATTTAGATTTAGCTGTGGTTTTGGGTCACCTCATGGATAATGCTATTGATGGTGCTCGTAAAGCCAGTGAGGGTTTCATTAGTCTGGCCTATTTTGATGAAGAAGATTGCCAGAGTTTTATTATTGAAAGTACAATTGCAGATGAGCAAGTTCCACTTTCAATGATGAGTACCCAGACTCCTCATCCTGGGGGTGGTATAGGTGTTAATGCTGTTCAAGATATCTTGGAACGTTATCCGAATACGTCCTTCTCTGTCCGTAGTCAGAATCATAAAATGATGCAAATACTAGAAATGAGGCCCTAATATGAATATTTACATTTTAGAAGATGACTTAATGCAACAAACACGTATTAGTGACATCATCAGAGAATTGGTTTCAGAGGGCACGTTTTCCGTACGAAAACTTGAAGTTTTTTCTAAACCCCACAAACTATTGTCCGGTATCAACGAGAAGGGTAACCATCAGGTTTTCCTTTTAGATATTGATATTGATGGTGAGCGAAAGAAGGCTAGAAGTCGCCTCAGAAATTCGCCAACAAGATGCTAATGCGGTTATTATTTTTGTGACAACTCACTCAGAGTTTGCACCGATTAGTTTTAAATACAAGGTTTCTGCGTTAGATTTTATTGATAAGACAGTTTCTAATGCAGAGTTCAAACAACAACTAAAACAAACATTGACTTTTGTAAATCAAAAAGTTGGAGATGTGGATGATGATGAGATATTTGTGTTTGAAACAGCACAGTCTCGAATCCAAGTCCCTATGAGAGATATTTATTATTTTGCGACTGCTGTGACACCTCATAAGGTGATGCTGATTACTAAAACAGAGCGCCTGGAGTTTTATGCTAATCTTGGAGATATTACTTCGGTGAATAAAATACTCTTTTCATGTCATCGCTCCTTTTTAGTTAATTTGGATAACATATCTCGTATTGATAAGACTCAGTTGATGATTTATTTTGAAAATGGTGATTCTTGTCCAGTTTCACGTTTGAAAATGAAGGCTCTGCTTAAAAAATGGTCAGAGGTAAAAGAACATTAGTCATCGACTAATGTTCTTTTTAGTCTAAAAAAGCATGTGTTTATTTCATGGGTGATTGATTATCTTATGAGTGAACAAATTCTGTAAAAACACAAAATAGATGTCTTTTAGTAATGAAATTTAATAATTTATAAAAAAAATACTAAAGAATTACAGTTCAGGACAAAAAAATGACATTCTATGAAATCGTATAGACAATTAAATTGAAAAAGGTTATGATATAACCAAGATATGTGATTCGGAATGAGACATCGTCAATCTTATTGAAATCTACATACACTTTATGAAAATAAATAATGTACTTTTATATAACTTTTTCCTAATCCCCATTTTTTATTGGCCGCTCGTCCAATTACATATCTTTTTTATAGACATTAAAAGGCTTGAGAAATCAAGCTGTTTTTTGTTTTTAAGGAATTATTGTAGTTTAAGATAAAAAATACATTCTGTGAGTGAAATCCGACATTTTAGGAAATAGCGACATACATCCTGGGGTTGCATGCTATAATGTAATCAAGGTTAGAGAGCAAGAAGAATGTATGGTTTAAGTTAGTCCCTTAAACATAATAATTTCCCTCATTCATTCTATCTAAAATTGCTGTTGTGTTCTCTACCGATGATGCTGTTGTTCAAAAGGTCTGTACTTTGTACAGGCCTTTTGGCATTTTAGAAGGTAAATAGTTAAGAACACTTTTGGATCTAGCTAGCTAGTATTTGAGAGTGTTTTTTATTTTTAAGAAGTAATTGTGTATAAATGAATAAAACTTGATAAATACATATTTTTTATGCTTAAAGTATAAAAATAAGCAAAAAAATAAAAATAAATATAAAAAAATAACAAATTATGGTTGACAAATGAATAAATATGCAATATAATAAATCTCGTAAGGTTGATAGAGATAGAAACCACAAGAAAATATAAGAAAAGAGAAATATTATGTCAAAAGAGAAAGTTATTCTTGCTTATTCGGAGGTCTTGACACCTCAGTAGCTATTACTTGGCTTAAAAAAGATTACGATGTTGTCGCTGTTTGTATGGATGTCGGTGAAGGTAAGGATCTTGAATTTATCCATGATAAAGCTCTTACAGTTGGAGCTATAGAATCTTACGTCCTAGATGTTAAAGATGAATTGCAGAAGATTACGTACTTCCAGCCCTTCAAGCGCATGCTTATTATGAGCAAAAATATCCTTTGGTTTCAGCGCTCAGTCGTCCAATTATTTCTAAAAATTAGTTGAAATCGCTCATAAGACTGGTGCTACAACCATTGCTCACGGTTGTACTGGTAAAGGTAATGACCAAGTTCGTTTCGAAGTTGCCATTGCTGCCCTAGACCCAAGTCTTAAAGTAGTAGCGCCAGTACGTGAATGGAAGTGGTCTCGTGAGGAAGAAATTGAGTATGCTAAGGCTAATGGTGTTCCAGTTCCAGCAGACCTTGATAATCCTTACTCAGTCGATCAAAACCTTTGGGGACGTGCTAACGAGTGTGGTGTTCTTGAAAATCCTTGGAATCAAGCTCCGGAAGAAGCTTTTGGGATTACCAATTCACCAGAGTCTGCGCCAGATGAAGCTGAATATGTCGATGTAACCTTTAAAGAAGGGAAACCAGTTGCTCTTAACGGTAAAGAAATGAAATTGGCTGACCTTATCCAAGAAATGAATGTTATTGCTGGTAAGCATGGCGTCGGACGTATCGACCACGTTGAGAACCGTCTTGTAGGTATCAAATCTCGTGAAATTTATGAATGTCCAGGAGCTATCGCCCTTTTGACAGCTCATAAAGAAATTGAAGACTTAACTTTGGTACGTGAAGTTTCTCACTTTAAACCAATTCTTGAAAATGAATTGTCA
>JBKWCO010000143.1:0-4375 GCA_046975465.1 Streptococcus sp.
CAGACGGATCGTTATAATTTAGAACAGGAGTTACTAGGAGTTGGGCTTAGCCCCCATCCTTTACACTTGGCTCAAAAAATGGCCTCTCGTCCCTATCAAGCCATTTCTGATTTGGCTGTTAATACTAAGGCAACGGTTTTGGTTCAGATAGAATCCGTTCGAATTATCAGAACTAAAAAAGGTGATCAGATGGCCTTTCTGAACGTCACTGATGGGATCAATAAACTTGATGTTACCCTATTTCCAGAAACTTATTTCTATCATAAGGATAAATTAAGTGAAGGTGGTCTCTTTTATCTTGATGGACGGACCCAAGAGCGTGATGGACGCATTCAGTTAATCTTGTCAAACATGGAGGAAGCTAGCACGGAGCGTTTCTGGATTTTACTTGAGAATCATGATAAAGACATAGAAGTTTCTCAAATATTAGCTAAGCATCCTGGACACATTCCTGTCATTATCCGTTATCAAGGAAGTAAGGAAACTATCGTTAGTCAAAGATACAGAGTAACTAAGAACGAGGAACTTAATCGGGAATTAGCACCTTATGTGCTGAAAACGGTTTTACGGTAAAAAAACAATAAATATTTTCAAATTTAAAGCCATTTAGAATTCTTTGTGTTATAATTAAAATGTTAAATATATAAAAGGAGTATCAGGAATAATGAAACGTATTGCTGTTTTAACAAGTGGTGGAGATGCCCCTGGTATGAACGCTGCCGCTCGTGCAGTTGTTCTCAAAGCAATTTCTGAAGGAATTGAAGTCTTCGGTATTAACCGTGGATACGCTGGTATGGTTGAGGGAGATATTTTCCAACTTGACGCTAAAGGTGTATCTAACATCTTCAGCCGTGGTGGTACTTTCCTTCAGTCTGCACGCTATCCTGAGTTTGCCCAACTTGAGGCAGCTTAAGGTATTGAGCAACTTAAAAACATGGAATCGAAGGTGTAGTAGTTATTGGTGGAGATGGTTCTTACCATGGTGCTATGCGTTTGACTGAACATGGTTTCCCAGCTGTTGGTCTTCCAGGAACTATCGATAACGATATCGTTGGTACAGACTATACAATTGGTTTTGATACTGCTGTTGCAACAGCAACAGAAGCTATCGATAAGATTCAAGACACTGCATTCAGTCATGGACGTACTTTTGTCGTTGAAGTTATGGGACGTAACGCTGGTGATATCGCTCTTTGGGCTGGTATTGCTTCTGGTGCAGACCAAATTATCGTACCTGAAGAAGAGTATGATATTAATGAAGTTGTACGTAAAGTTAAAGAAGGTTACGAATCAGGTGCTAAAACTCACCACGTAATCGTAGTTGCTGAA
The DNA here is from genome assembly GCA_046975465.1 of Streptococcus sp. Classification (GTDB taxonomy): domain Bacteria; phylum Bacillota; class Bacilli; order Lactobacillales; family Streptococcaceae; genus Streptococcus. The sequence goes on from JBKWCO010000143.1 coordinate 1,330, forward strand.
GGTGTCATGGGTGCTGAAGAGTTTGCAGCTAAAATGAAAGAAGCTGGAGATACTTCAGACCTTCGTGCCACAAATATTGGACACGTGGTTCGTGGTGGTTCACCAACGCTCGTGACCGTGTTCTTGCGTCATGGATGGGTGCACATGCTGTTGATCTTCTTAAAGAAGGTATTGGTGGTGTTGCCATTGGTATCCACAATGAAGAGCTTGGTGAAAGCCCAATCCTTGGTACAGCAGAAGAAGGAGCTTTGTTCAGTCTTACTGAAGACGGTAAAATTATCGTCAATAATCCTCACAAAGCACGTCTTGACTTTGCAGACCTTAACCGTTCATTGTCTAACTTGAGCTAATCTCAGTTACTTAAATTATTGTTAATCCGTCGCTAATGCGACAAAAAATATAAGGGAGTTTTATTTATCATGAATAAACGTGTAAAAATCGTTGCAACACATGGTCCTGCGGTTGAAATCCGTGGTGGCAAAAAATTTGGTGAAGAAGGCTATTGGGGTGAAAAACTTGACCGCGATGCATCTGCTAAAAACATTGCTCAATTGATCAAGGAAGGTGCCAACGTTTTCCGTTTCAACTTCTCACATGGTGACCACGCTGAACAAGGTGAACGTATGGATGTCGTTCGTATGGCAGAAGACCTTGCTGGTCAAAAAGTAGGTTTCCTTCTTGATACAAAAGGACCTGAAATCCGTACTGAATTGTTCGAAGGTGATGCTAAAGAGTATGCATACAAAACTGGTGAACAAATCCGTATTGCTACTAAACAAGGTCTCAAATCAACTCGCGACGTTATTGCTTTGAACGTTGCTGGTGCGCTTGATATCTTCGACGATGTAGAAGTTGGTAAACAAGTTCTTGTGGATGATGGTAAACTTGGTCTTCGTGTTGTAGACAAAGATGCTGAAAAACGTGAATTCATCGTTGATGTTGAAAATGATGGTATCATTGCTAAACAAAAAGGTGTAAACATCCCTTACACTAAAATTCCTTTCCCAGCACTTGCTGAACGTGATAACGCTGATATCCGTTTTGGTCTTGAACAAGGTCTTAACTTTATCGCTATCTCATTCGTACGTACTGCAAAAGACGTACAAGAAGTTCGTGCTATCTGTGAAGAAACTGGTAATGGACATGTTAAATTGTTGGCTAAAATCGAAAACCAACAAGGTATTGAAAACATTGATTCAATCATCGAAGCTGCTGATGGTATCATGATTGCACGTGGTGACATGGGTATCGAAGTTCCATTTGAAATGGTTCCAGTTTACCAAAAATGATTATCACAAAAGTCAATGCTGCAGGTAAGATTGCTGTTACAGCAACTAACATGCTTGAAACAATGACTGACAAACCTCGTGCAACTCGTTCAGAAGTATCTGACGTATTTAACGCAGTTATTGATGGTACAGATGCTACAATGCTTTCTGGTGAGTCTGCAAATGGTAAATACCCAGTTGAATCAGTTCGTACAATGGCTACAATTGATAAAAACGCTCAAACTCTTCTTAAAGAGTATGGTCGTCTTGATTCATCAACATTTGACCGTTCAACTAAGACTGAAGTAGTTGCGTCTGCAGTTAAAGATGCTACTAACTCAATGGATATCAAACTTGTTGTTGCTCTTACTGAATCAGGTAACACTGCTCGTTTGATTTCTAAATACCGTCCAGAAGCTGATATCTTGGCTGTAACATTCGATGAAATTACTCAAAAATCATTGATGCTTAACTGGGGTGTTATTCCAGTAGTTACTGAAAAACCAAGCTCAACTGATGATATGTTTGATGTTGCTGAAAAAGTTGCATTGGAATCAGGTCTTGTAGAATCTGGTGATAACATTGTTATCGTTGCTGGTGTTCCAGTAGGTACAGGTGGTACAAACACTATGCGTATCCGCACAGTAAAATAATTTAAGTAGAACTTAAATTGAAAGAAGGTCTTGATCTTCTTTTTTGGCTCTATAATCGATTTAGTAGGCAAACCATTGAAGAGATTATAGAGCTTTTTTGGTGGTAGCTAAATCACTTGACAATAATAACAAGGAAAAAGTGAAGAATATCATACTTATTCCGAATGATTTAAAGCAAGATGGCTGATTTGGTTTGTATTTTCAACAGATTTAGTTCTAAGTGTCATATGATCAGAAAGTATTTAGCGAAGAGGAAATATCTTTCAAAGAAATTTTGCTTTTCTTGAAAACAACAGGATAAAATGTCGTTAAATAGGTTTCAACTATAGTTAAGATGGTTATGTTTGTATTTTTAGAAGGACTGAGTTGATACCAACCATTTACTAATACGACTCTAATTTAAAATATCTAATGAATTGTTAATTCTGAAAATCGATTTTTGAAAAAAATGAAATCATAAGTTTCTTTTTACTGACAATTCTAAAAATAAATAATTATAAAAGCTTTCATTAAAATACTTATAATTAAGTAATATATATACAATTATTTTGTTTTTTACTTGATTTTATTTAAGTAAATTTTTTAAAATATTTGAAAATATGAGCAAAACTTTTCACAAATATTAGGAATTTTGTTAGAATGTTTAACGATTAGTATTTTTAAATACTTTTAATCTCATGAGGGGTGAGACCTAATTGTAAGTGTGGACATTACCAAAGTGGTAAAGATTTATTTAATGATCGTAGGGGTCGATTTTCGATTCGTAAGCTGAATGGGGGTTTGCCCGTTCTTGCTTGGAACACTTGTTATGGTTGGTACTGCTAGTCAAGTATCTGCCGATGAAACAGCTAACCAAGTGCAAGCAGGAGATGTAACAAGCACTACTGCAACAGTGAGTGAAGAGTCATCTTCACAGACTGCTGTTGCTGCTCAAGCTTCAACGGAAGTCGCAAATATTTTATCTAGTACTGAGACTAATAGTCAGTCTCAAACTGTTTCAAATGCTAGCTCAGCTAATTCTGAAACGTCGACAACACAAGCTTCTAGTGAAACAACATCTCAAGCAGCTTCGTCAACGTCAGCAACTACTGCAGCATCTACCACTAGTGTTGCTGGCTCTACAAG
>JBKWCO010000144.1:0-4371 GCA_046975465.1 Streptococcus sp.
CGTGAGTACCTTGCGCCTATCCTGGAACCAATCAACGAACGTTTGCGTAACGCCGAAACTCAAGAGGAAAAAATGGCTGCCCAGTCTGAACTCATGCAAGCTCAGCGTGAAAACGGTCTAAGCTTGATGGGTGGTGTCGGCTGTCTTCCTCTATTGATTCAGTTCCCATTCTTCTCAGCACTCTACTACGCAGCACGTTACACTCCTGGTGTACTCCAAGATAACTTCCTCTGGTTTAACCTTGGTCACCGTGACTTCCCATTGATTATCATCATCGCAGCTCTTTACTACTTCCAATCTTGGTTGTCTATTCAACAAGTTCCTGAAGAGCAACGTAAACAAATGGCAGCGACGATGTACAGTATGCCAATCATGATGATTTTCTTTGGTATTAGCTCACCTGCAGCCGTAATCCTCTACTGGTTCGTTGGTGGTATCTTCTCTATTATCCAACAGTTGATTACCAACTACATCATCAAACCTCGCTTGAAAGAAAAAGTTGCTGAAGAGTTCAAAAAGAACCCTCCAAAAGCACCTCGTACTACACCAATCAAGCGTAAAGATGTAACACCAAAAAATACTCAAGCAATTGCAAGTAAACCAAAGAAAAACCGTAATGCCGGTAAGCAAAATCGTAAAATAATGCATCAACTCTCTTGGCAATTCCGAGAGAGTTTTTCTTATGCTATTTTGAGGCATACCTTATTAGCCATTCTTTAGATTACATCTATATTAACAGCAAACAAAAAGCCCTTCCTAGGAAGAGCTACGTTAGCTTAGGCTGTTTTTCAACGCTAAGAATCTCAACAGAATAACTACCCGCTGGTGACTCGATAGCTACCTTATCTCCAACTTTCTTACCAATCAAGGCTTGAGCAATTGGACTTTCATTTGAAATCTTACCTGAGAAGATGTCGGCACCAGCTGCACCAACAATATGATAAGTATCTTTGTCGTTTGTACCAACTTCTTGAACAACAACTGTTTTACCAATTGCAACCTCGTCATTAGCAACAGCATCACTATCAACGATTTCTGCATAACGAATTTTTGTTTCAAGAATCTGAATTTGTCCTTCAACAAAGGCTTGCTCGTCTTTGGCTGCTTCATACTCAGAGTTTTCTGAAAGGTCACCATAAGAACGTGCAATCTTAATACGTTCTACAACTTCTGGACGACGGACGAGTTTGTACTCCTCCAATTCCGCTTCAAGTTGTTCTTTCTCTGCTTGTGTCATTACATATGTTTTTTCTGCCATTTTTTTCTCTTTTCTATTTTTTGAGCCGTTGGCTGTATCATCAAAACCACTATTCGTTTGCTTGATTTTAATGAACCAATCAGACTATTTATCTTTTAGTTTACTGTTAATGTAAGTTTCAACGTTATGCTGATGCTCTTCATAGCTTTCAGCAAAATAGACATTACCAGTGGTTACATCTGCCACAAAGTACATGTACTTGGTAGATGATGGATTGATAACCGCTTCAATCGCAGACAGACTAGGACTATCCACAGGACCTGGCATCAACCCCTTATGAACATAATCATTATAAGGGGAGTCAATGTTTGTGTCAATAGTTGCATCTTCTTTCAAGGTCGTTTCCTGACCAAGTTTTCCAAGAGCATAAAGAACTGCGATATTACTTTGTAGAGCCATGTCTGAGTTTAGACGATTATAGAAGACGCTAGCAATATTTTTACGGTCGTCATCTGTAGCTCCTTCTTTTTCAACAAGAGAAGCTAGGGTCAAAATCTCATTTACATTATGATTACTTGATGAAATCGTAGCATAGTAAGGGGATAGATAAGTGTTCATCGTAGACAACATTTCCTCTGCTAAAGATTCCACCGTTGTATCATCATGGATATTATAAGTTGCTGGGAATAAATAACCTTCAAGAACATATTTAGCCTGGTTAGAGTCCGCAAGATTAGCCAACAAGGTTGGATACTTGGTTTTCATCTTAGAAATGAAAGCATCATCCTTCATAAGTTTCAAGAAGTCTTTCGCCTTAAGTCCAGTTGATGTCTTTTTGCCTTTTTTAGCTGACGAATTAACCTCAACTGTCTTGGCAATTTGATCGATGGTATATCCTTCTTTGACTAAGACCGTACCAAGAGATGGCTCCTGAGGTTTATCACTTCCTTTTTTCTGAAGTGCCTCAATAATTTCATCCATGGTCATGCTAGCCTGAAGGTTGTAGTAACCACTTTTCAGATTTGAGATGTTTTTAAACTTGGTATAGTAATTAAAGACCTTACCAGACTTAATAACACCAGCTGATTCTAGGAGTTGGCCGATATAACTGCTACCTGAATTTTCAGGAATTTCAACACTAACAAACTTAGTTGAATTAACATCTTTTGCGCCAACAGCATCACTAACATAGCGATAACCAAAGAATGTAGCTACTGACAAGATAAGTAGCAAGAAGATGATAATGTTTCTTGCAATTTTACCAGCACGACGGTTATTTTTATTGCGTTTGTGATTTCGGTTAGAACGTAAAATCGGCTCTTCGTCGACAATGTCAGCCTGTTTACCATCTTTTGGCGAAGACTTTTTCTTCTTCACTTTCTTGCCTTTCTTTTTCTTAGGTTTTCCAGAGGGTTCTAGAGAAATACTCTCATCATCCTCATTACCATCAGCTACTAGCTCTGATTGAACCTTTTCTTGCGACGCTTGGTCACTTGTTGCATGATGTTCCTGCAAGAATGCTTCTTTTTGACGTTCTGAGGTCAATTTGGCCTCCAATTCTTTAGGATCTGTATAAATAGCTTCGTTAGACTTAGCTTCAATGAGCTCCTTGGCAACATCTGCAGGAATATACTCCTCTTCAGATGCTTCGTTAAGGCTAGTTTCCCAAACTGGACGTTTAAAACGACGTTTCGAGTTACCTTAGGTTGAGGAATATCGGTAATCTTATCCTCATTAAGTGGTTCTTTTAGGCTAGATACTGATTTTGAATGACTGTCAGCTCTAAGGACTCAGCTTGAGACTGAGAAGACAAACTAACACTCTCTTGGACATCTGGTTTCGACTCAGAAGTCATAGATTTAGCAAAGGCACTGTGTGAAACAGAATGTGAACTAAAATCTTGGTTACTTACTTTATTAGACGCTGAATCACTACGAGTTGTAGCGCTCTCAGCTGACGTTGAAAGTGGTGTCTCGGGCATAGTTGCACTTTTATTATGCTCCTCCTCACGAAGAGAACGGAGCCGTGTCGCTTCTTGTAAGTCTCGGAGAATCTGATTTTTGAAGCTTAGGCTATCTTCAGAAGCTTCCGAGTGTTCATTAAACTTGTCCGTCAAGGCATACCTCCTCTATAGTAACAAACGCCATTATATCTTAAAAAGTCAGTTAATGCAAATCAATTGGTCCTTTGTCACAGTAACGTAACACTGAAATCAATGGGTTTCTGGGTTCTCCCAGACCATATTATACCAAGAGCTTCCACCATGCTTTGATTCTGATTCTCCCTCATCAGTAAAACCATTCATCTCATAGTAGGCAATCAAGTAATCATGACAAGTCAAGCTAATACCTTGGCGTTTTTGAGCAATAGCCAGATCTTTAAGCGCTGCAATCAAGGCTGTTCCAATACCTTGCCCTTTAAAATCTTTGGAGATAGACAAACTAGTAACTGCAATAAAACCTCCTTGACTAGCATTAGGAGCCACCTTATGGAACAGGTCATCTGTGAGATAACGTTCCGCAATCACAGGTCCTTCGATGTAACCAACTACAACGCCATCAATTTCAGCAATTAGAAAGGTATCACAAATCGTCTCTAAACGCTCTGCAATAGCCTCTGGAGTTGCAGCCTCTTCAGGCGAAAAATTTTCTTGTTCGATACGAACAACATCAGCCCAATCATCCTTTCGGGCATGTCGAATAAGCATATCAAATTCCTTTCTATTAAGAGAAAGAGCTGAGCGAAATCGCTACAGCCCTTAATATATTACATGTGTGTTTGCAAGCTTGCTAGGAGCTCTTCAAACGAGCGTTCGTAAAGTTGGATATCTCCAGCTCCCATAAAGACATAGACAGCATTGTCATGGTCAAGGAGAGGTGAGACATTTTCAACTGTAACCACTTTGGCAGGTTTATTGATCTTAGCAGCAAGATCTTCAACCTTAACATCACCATGGTCAACCTCACGCGCTGAACCGTAAATTTGTGCCAAATAAACAGCATCTGCTTCGTTCAAAGCTTCAGCAAATTCATCAAGAAGGGCGATGGTACGTGTGAAGGTATGTGGTTGGAAAATAGCAACAATCTCTTTAGATGGGTACTTTTGACGTGCTGCATCTAGTGTTGCAATAATTTCAGTTGGGTGGTGAGCAAAGTCATCGATGATAACAGTAT
>JBKWCO010000145.1:0-4342 GCA_046975465.1 Streptococcus sp.
GTATAGACCTTACCCAAAATCAAGCCCTGACTATTCACATCTTTAATAGCCAACAAATACTGCTTCACATCTGCTTCAAGTCTGAGAACACGTTTGGTACTTCCCTTGGCCACAGTTACAACACCAAAATCCAAGTCAATATCGACCCAGTCCAACTCCAAAATCTCTGAAGGTAAGAGCCCCAACTCTAGAATCAGCAGACAAGCCAGCTTACCAACCCCTTCACGCCCCTCATAAAGCGATGAAAGATCCAGTATTCGCAACTTATCCTCCTGAGAAGGTATCGTAACCTTCTCTGATAGTTTGAAAAATTTCTCTAATTCACCCTTTTGATAGAGGTATAGCAAAAATTGATTGACCGCAGAGCGCTTACGCTTTTGTACAGATGGCTTCCATTCCTTCAGTTGGTTTTCATAGAGCTTAAGACTGGTTTGATCAATTTGTCCTGAAATCGATGTTGCAAACTGCTTAAGATCATAAGCATAAGCTTGCTTTGAACTCTCCGAAATGATCTTAGTAGCCAGAAAATCAGTGATCTGAGTTGTCAGTTGTTTTTGGAATGATGATATAGTCATGTGTAAAGTCATGTAAGAGGCTATTAACCGCCTTTAGAATCGATTTTCGTGTGATAATTCCTTTGAAAATACCTTGGCTGTCAACCACAGGAAGGAAAGGATTATTAACTAGCTTATGCATTACCTCATTTAGATTGGCATTATCTTCCACTGTTTCCACAACATCTGATGTCATCGGCCCGATATCACGGTTAACCATCTCCCATTCTTGCAAGTTATGTTCATCTTGATAACGCTTAATATCCGTTAAAGATATGGTCCCAAGATAGTGCTTATCCTTAGTCAAAACGGGAACGCGCGAATAACCATTGCTTGTCAAAAGCAAAACCACATGATCAGCGTTGTGACTATCAATAAAAATAGCAACCTGATCTGATGGAATTAAATAATTATCTAAATGAGCCAACAAAAAATCTTCAAATTCTTTAGCAATCATCGTTCAAATTCCTGTGTAAGTTCTGAATAAAGTTCATGGTCACGTGTGTAATATTCCACACGAATTTTTGCACTGTTTATAATCACCTTAGCATAAAGTTTCTCATGGATAGGCCCACGTGGCTGCGAAACAGAACCTGGGTTGATAAACACTGTCTTACCATTTCGCCAAGCTGCTGCCGCATGCAAGTGGCCATAGAGACAAATATCTGCATCCTCTTGTTGCGCCCAAAGATCTAACTTGTCCCAGGTAAAATTAATGCCATAAAGATGACCATGTGTTTGTGCAATAATCACATCACCAAGTTTAACGACCAAACGTTCTGGATAACCTGAATCATAATCACAGTTACCACGAACCACATGGATACCGTCCCAGACAGGATCACTTGATTCTAACTCAGAATCTCCGTTGTGGAAAATAGCATCTACCTTCCCCTGATAACGATTTTTTATATCTACTACAATGTCACGTTCTCCATGGGAGTCGCTCATTACGATTATTGTTTGTTCTGCCATGCTGGGAAGACCTCCATAAGTTTCTTAACAGCTTGTCCACGGTGAGATTGTTCATTTTTCTCTTCTGCAGAAAGCTCTGCTGCCGTTTTACCTGTATTACCAACTAAAAAGAGTGGATCATAACCAAAACCATTGTCACCTTTAGGTTCTCGGCCAATATAACCCTTCCAGTCGGCATCAACAACCAAACTATCACGTCCAGGCGCTGCAACAACTAAGGTTGTATGAAAGTTCGCAGTACGTTTGCTATCATCAAGCACCATAGCCAGCTCGTGCAATAATTTAGCATTATTTTCAGCATCCGTAGCATCAGGACCTGCAAAGCGCGACCAAACCTGGTAAACCTAAGAACATCAACCTTTAAACCAGAGTCATCTGAAAGGATCATTTACCAGTTAATTCAGAAATGGTCTCCGCCTTCAAGCGTGCATTTTCTTCAAAGGTCATACCCGTTTCAGCAACTTCAGGAAGGTCTGGATAATCATTAAGATTCTCTACCTTAATGCCTAGTTTTCCAAATAGTTTACGAAATTCCTTGGTTTTTCCCTCATTGCGTGTCGCAATCAATAGGACATCACCAAAGTCTGATTTATTATCAGAACCAAAGAAATCACTCAAGGCAACACCTTCTCTAGGCACATGCACATAGACAAGCTTATCTCCTTCACTAACTACCAAAGCCCCTTGATGTTGCGTAACAGCTAAGTCACGACCAGTTTCCTCTTTCAAGCAATCCAAAATAAAGGATACTAAGCGAAGGTCTGAGGAATGTTTAGCAATATGTAACTGAAAGCCACTAACAGCCAAAACGTTAGTCAAGGCTTGAAAATCAACAAATTGTTCATAGGCCTCATCACCACCAAAACAAGTCAAGTGATTGTAGCTCAAAATAGCCAATACTGTCTTGTTCGTCTTTATATTAAAAATTGATTTAGTCATTTTCTCCTTGTCCAAATCGACATGTTGGACAGCAACTTCTTCACCTAGCCATTGTTCTGCGATTTCTTTAAAACCAAGCACACTAGCCGTGGTGTAATATTCTTCCGTCTTGTCTTCGACTTCACGGCTGCGATTAATCTCAAAATAATTGAGCAAAACAGAAACATCACGAACTGTTTCAGCTCCGCTATCAATTAGCTTGACACTTGGCCCCATAACATTTTGGATGATAGGACGTAAAAGTGGGTAATGGGTGCAACCCAAAACCAAGGTATCTACCTTACCGACTAAAGGGGCCATGCTTTCATAAACAATCTTTTTAGCCACACTTGAGTTAATTTCATTGGATTCAACAATAGGGGCAAAGCGAGGACAAGATAAACTCAAGACATTCATTTGTGGTGCCAAATGCTTAATTTTTTGTTCATAGATGTTAGAGGCAATCGTCATTGGAGTCCCAATGACACCAATATGACCCGATTGGCTAGACTTAATAGCCGCACTAGAACCAGGCAAAACCACACCTAGCACTGGGATATCCAAGGCTCCTTTGATTTCCTCCCAAACTACTGCCGTTGCCGTATTACAAGCAATAACAATCATCTTTACATCTTTGGTCAGAAGGAATTTAACCAACTGCCAGGTATACTGTCTGATTTGTTCTGCCGGTCTAGGACCATACGGTGCCCTAGCAGAGTCACCAATATAAACAATAGACTCGTGAGGCAACTGACGTTTAAGTTCACGTACCACCGTCAGTCCTCCGACACCAGAATCTAAAAATCCTATAGGTCGATTATCCATCTTGCCTCCTTATCCCCTAGGTTACATGTAAAAAGCTGAGATTCACGTCCCAGCTCCCCACCATTATTTTTTCTTTTTCTTGCTATCTGCAAGTGCTTGTTTTTGTTGTTTGATAATTTGGTTATATGTTTGACGCACTTTTGCTTCATTTGGTTTTTGACCCGCAGCTGACATCATGGTACGAACAGCGTCCACATTCAAACGAGGATTTTCAGCCAATTCTTTCTCCATTTGTTTGCGGGCAAAGTATGCGCCTCCATAAAAACCACCCAAAAGGGCTACAAAAACAAGAATAATCCAAAGGACGGTGTTCATAAATTCATTTCTCCTATAACGTTAATTATTTCCTATTATAGCAAAAATGCCACTTACTGACAAATAAGACGATGGTTTCTAAACCACCAAAAAATTTTTGACTAAAATACTAGTAAAATGAGAGTTTCAGTTTATTTTACTTACAACTGTAAAGGACTTGTAAGATTTCTAGAAAAAATAAGTTATTATATAAGTTGTGGAATTATTATTATGTTTATATAAAGGGGTTTATTTATGCTCAAGGAAGCAACTATTTCCGAACGAAAAATTGTCAACGCATTTATTGAACTCTTAGAGGAGAGTTCACTCGAACAAATCAGCATCACAGATATCATCAAGAAGGCAAATCTCAGCAGACCGACCTTCTACTACTACTATTCAAATAAGGAAGATTTGGTTGAAACAACCTTCTCAAAGATTTTAGATAAAATCTCAAGTATTCTTCAGGAAGACATGACCTACCAAGAAGGTGTTGTCACTGAAATGCTACGATATCTTAAGGAAAATCAAAAACTCTGTCTCACCTTGATGACACACATTCCAAACATCAATGAGATGATTCGTGAATTCATTATCGAGACTATCCTTAACTCTGATATTGAAAATGTTACAGAGCTCATGGAACAAAGCTATCATATCCCTGCCAAATATTCATTGGAAGTTTATGTTAGCACCATTGTTACCATTTTAACACTATGGCTCAAAGAAGGCTGTATCGACTCTCCTGAGGAGTTAGCCGATATCATTCTTGAAGC
>JBKWCO010000146.1:0-4321 GCA_046975465.1 Streptococcus sp.
CTTCAATAAATCTAAGGAGGGCAAATAAAAATGGCACTTCTTGAAGTTAAAAATTTAACTAAAAACTTTGGTGGTTTGACTGCTGTTGGTGACGTTTCAATGGAACTCAATGAAGGTGAGTTGGTTGGGCTTATCGGGCCAAACGGTGCTGGTAAAACAACCTTGTTCAACCTTTTGACAGGTGTCTATGAGCCAAGTGAAGGGACTGTTACACTTGATGGTACAGTCCTAAACGGTAAAGCACCTTATAAAATCGCTTCACTCGGTTTGTCACGTACTTTCCAAAATATCCGTCTTTTCAAAGACATGACTGTGCTTGAAAATGTTCTTGTTGGTTTGTCAAATAAGCAACCTTCAAATTTCTTTGCATCTCTTTTGCGTTTGCCTAAGTACTACTCAAGTGAAGAAGAGTTAAAAGCAAAAGCTATGGAACTCTTGGCTATCTTCAACTTGGATGGTGAGGCAGATACGCTTGCGAAAAACTTAGCTTATGGGCAACAACGTCATTTGGAAATTGTTCGTGCACTTGCAACAGAACCAAAAATTCTTTTCCTTGATGAACCAGCTGCGGGTATGAATCCACAAGAAACAGCTGAATTGACTGCTCATATTCGTCAAATTCAAAAAGACTTTGGTATTACAATCATCTTGATTGAGCACGATATGAGTTTGGTCATGGATGTTACTGAGCGTATCTATGTTTTGGAATACGGACGCTTGATTGCAGAAGGAGCACCTGATGAAATTAAGAATAACAAACGCGTTATTGAAGCTTACTTGGGAGGTGAAGCATAATGGCTATGTTAAAAGTTGAAAATCTCTCAATTAAATATGGATCTATCGAAGCTGTTAAAAACGTTAGTTTTGAAGTTAATGAAGGTGAAGTTGTAACTCTTATCGGAGCCAATGGAGCAGGTAAAACATCTATTCTTCGTACCATTTCTGGTCTTGTTCGTCCAACTGCTGGAACCATTTCGTACCTTGGAAAAGATATTCACAAAACACCTGCACGTAAGATTGTTGCTGAAGGTTTAGCTCAAGTACCTGAGGGACGTCATGTATTTGCAGGATTAACCGTAATGGAAAATCTTGAAATGGGAGCTTTCCTTCATACAAATAAAGAAGAGAACGCAGCTCTCTTGAAAAAAGTCTTCCAACGTTTCCCACGCCTAGAAGAACGTAAGAATCAGGATGCAGCGACACTTTCTGGTGGTGAACAACAAATGCTTGCAATGGGCCGTGCCCTTATGAGTCGTCCAAAACTTTTGCTTTTGGATGAGCCTTCAATGGGACTTGCTCCAATCTTTATTCAGGAAATTTTTGATATTATTGAAGATATTAAGGCACAAGGGACTACAGTTCTTTTGATTGAACAAAATGCCAATAAGGCTTTGTCAATTGCGGACCGTGGTTATGTTCTTGAAACTGGTAAAGTGGTTCTTTCAGGTACTGGTGAAGAACTTCTTGCATCAGATGAAGTTCGTAAAGCCTATCTTGGAGGATAAGAAAAGCGCCCAAGGGCGTTTTTCTATAGTCTCAGACTGATTGTAAGGTACTAATTTTTCAGCAAAATATTGCAATCGGTTACAATTAGTGTGGTATAATACAAGTAAGAAATCATTCGGAGGAAAATGAAACATGGCAGTAAAAGATTTTATGACGAAACGTGTGGTTTATGTCTCACCAGAAACAACAGTTGCAGCAGCTGCAGATATTATGCGTGATAAAGGGTTGCGCCGTTTGCCGGTAATTGAACACGATAAACTTGTTGGGCTTATTACAGAAGGTACAATGGCGGAGGCTTCACCATCAAAAGCAACAAGCTTGTCAATTTATGAAATGAACTATCTCCTTAATAAGACAAAGGTAGGAGATATCATGATTAAGAATGTCCTTACAGTTTCCAAATATGCTAGCCTTGAGGATGCAATCTATATCATGCTTCAAAATAAGGTTGGAGTCCTTCCAGTTGTGGACAATGACCAAATTTCAGGAATTATCACAGATAAAGATGTCTTTCGTGCTTTCTTGGAAATTTCTGGTTATGGTCAAGCGGGAATTCGTATTGGGTTGGAAGTTCCAGATACTCCACGTGTTTTGGAAAATTGCGAACCTTATCGCTAGTGAGAATCTCAACATCGAACGTACAATTGTTGCCCTAAAATGACACTACTTCGTGTTGAACTCCAAGTTGAAGGAGAGATTGGATTGAACAACTCAAGAAGGTTTTGTAGAAGCAGGATTTACAGTTACTGAAATTGCAGAAACAGAACAAAGAGTTAGACCAATAACAAGGATAAAAACAGAAAGTTTGTAGGAACAGTTCAGTGGAAATGAGATTAAATCCTTGCTTTTTCTAGTAACTAGTGAACTACAGGCTTGAACTTTATACAATAAAAAGAGGCTAGAACATTATGTTCCAGCTCCTTTTTTATTGTTAGTCTTGAAAATCGTAAAGTGTTGTAGAGAGGTAGCGTTCACCGTTGTCAGGCAAGAGTGTCAAGACTTTTTTGCCTTCGCCAAGCTCAGCAGCAACCTTTAGGGCGGCAGCAATAGCAGCACCTGATGAGATACCAGCTAGGAAACCTTCTTGGCTCCCCAATGTACGTGATGTTGCGATAGCTTCATCAGAAGGAATACGCACAACACTGTCATATGATTTTGTATCCAATGTGTCAGGAATGAAACCAGTTGAGATACCTTGAATTTTGTGTGGTCCTGGTTTATCACCATTCAAGACGGCAGATTCGTCAGCTTCAATACCATAAACCTTGATATTTGGATTAGCAGCCTTAAGGGTTTTTGAAACACCTGAAATAGTACCACCAGTACCGATACCAGCAACAAAAGCATCCAAACCTTCTGCACCAAAATCTTCAAGGATTTCTTGACCAGTTGTAGCCGCGTGGACAGCTGGGTTTGATGGGTTGGCAAATTGAAGTGGTACCCAACCGTTGCGTTCAGCAGCAACTTCTTTAGCTTTAGCAATCGCACCTTTCATTCCTTCGCTACCAGGAGTCAATACAAGTTCAGCTCCATAAGCTTGGATGATTTTACGACGTTCAACACTCATTGTGTCAGGCATTACGATAACAACTTATAGCCTTTAGCAGCGCCAACCCAAGCGAGACCAATACCAGTGTTACCTGAAGTTGGTTCAACAATAGTATCACCAGGTTTAATTGTACCGCTTTTTCAGCATCTTCAATCATACGAAGAGCAATACGGTCTTTAACTGAAGAACCAGGGTTAAATGCTTCAAGTTTAACGTAAACATCTGCTGATCCTTCTGGAACAATAGAGTTCAGTTTAATAACAGGTGTTTTTCCAACAAGTTCAGTGATTGAGTTGTACATTGTCATATTTAAAATCCTCTTAATCTTTGATTGATGGTTTTAAGTATACGACGGTAGGCTCAACTTGTAAAATACATCTTCTTTATCACTGTGATAACGTTTGACTATCAGATAGGAATTTCAACGATTTTCTTTCCAGATTTTTCATAAGTAACTTTCCCTTGATAGAACTCAGTCAGTTCCTGACCGAGTCTTTCAATCTCAGACTCTTCGACAAATAAAGTAGTAGAAACATCTGATAAGAAAGTTGTATCAAATTCTTGGAGTCCTTCTTTTTCAAGGAAGTTGGAGAAAACTTGGTACTGAGAGTAGGTTAACTCTACGGTTAGTCCTGTTAATTCCTTGACTTCGACTCGACCAATTTCTTCAATAGCATGGGCAACGCTACCAGAGTAAGCGCGGATAAGACCACCTGCCCCAAGTTTGATTCCTCCAAAATAACGAGTCACAACAGCTACGACATTAGTAAGTCCTTGTTTTTCTAGAACAGTAAGCATAGGCACACCAGCTGTTCCAGAAGGTTCGCCATCATCACTCGAACGCTTAATTTGACCATCATCTCCAACAATCATTGCAGAGCAAGAGTGATTGGCCTTGTGATGCTCTTTCTTAATCTGAGCGATATACTCTCTCCCTTCTTCTTCACTACTAATACGTTTCAAGTGACAAATAAAACGAGATTTTTTTATTTCTTCTTCAACGATTCCATCGTTGGCAATAGTTTTGTAATCCATAAAAAAATTTTATCATAAAAAGATGAATTCAAACATATTTTCGAATAGAAAGATATGGTACCTAAAGAATATTATGGACGACTATTTACGAAAGAACAGTTGTCAGTGGACTATCACTCAGAGGCTTTTACATTAGAAAGCATGATAAAGGTCGATAAACAACTTAGATGTAAAA
Organism: Streptococcus sp.; assembly: GCA_046975465.1. Taxonomy (GTDB): domain Bacteria; phylum Bacillota; class Bacilli; order Lactobacillales; family Streptococcaceae; genus Streptococcus. The sequence continues at coordinate 4,266 of JBKWCO010000146.1, forward strand.
GATGTAACAGTCAGATAGAGGAAGATTGGCAATTACCGGAAGGTCAGTATTATTGC
>JBKWCO010000147.1:0-4310 GCA_046975465.1 Streptococcus sp.
GTTGCCATAACAGAACATTCGATGTGCCAGCCTGGACGTCCAGGTCCCCAAGGACTTTCCCAAGAAACTTCTCCCTCTTTAGCAGCTTTCCAAAGGGCAAAATCTAGAGGATTTTCCTTACGTTCTGTTTCAGCATCCGTACGTCCGCTTGCACCAATTTCAAGATCTTCCAAGGTCTTGTTAGCCAATTTAGCATAGTTGTTTGACTTAGCTACTCGGAAGTAAACATCACCTTCAGAGACATAGGCAAATCCTTTGTCAACCAAGGTTGACACGAATGTAATGATTTCATCCATGTAGTTAATAACACGTGGATTTTGTGTCGCTGGTTTGATGCCAAGTTGTCCGGTATCTTCCATAAAGGCCGCGATAAACTTGTCCGACAATTCCTTAGTCGAAATACCAGCTTCATTAGCTGCCTTGATGATCTTATCATCTACATCCGTAAAGTTGGAAATATAGTTGACTGTGTAGCCACAATACTCAAAATAACGACGAATAGTATCAAAAGCTACTGCTGAACGGGCATTTCCGATATGAATGTAATTGTAAACTGTTGGTCCGCAGACATACATATTGACAACATTTTCTGTCAAAGGTACAAAATCACGGAGCGAACGCGTCATCGTATCATAAATTTTAATCACTAGAGATTCCTTTCAATTAACTGGAAACTATTTTTTATCCTTGATATGGTTTAGGTACAAACACAAGAGTATAACGAGAATGATAATCCAAATAGCCGCATCTAGCTGACCTTGAGCTAAGAGAGACATAGCTGAAAGAAAACTCCCAACTATATAGAAGACCAAAAAAGGATTGTCCTTGAAGAATTTTTTCATTACTCAAATCTCACTTGTGTCGTTGCTTAAAAACAAGACCGGCCCATAACAGAGCAATGCAAAACCATAAGGCGGCCATACTATAGTCTGCTCTATGTAAAGCAATGTAAACAAGAGCAAGAGGACCCACAACCGTCAATCGAGTCACCTTTGAACTAAAGAGTTTCATCGTTTCCTTTCCTTATAGACGTGATGAATGAAAGCTAGCTGCTTTTAGAAGGTCTTCTAGCTTTTCGCTATAGTATTCACGACCTTCTTCAATATCGTGGATAACTTCTTCATCCTTTTGACCATGAACACGCACAACCTTAGCAGGAACACCAACGACTGTAACATCTTCTGGGACATCCGCAACAACCACAGCTGCCGCACCGACCTTAGCATTCTTTCCAATCTCAATAGGGCCTATGACCTGAGCATGAGCTGAAACCAAGGCACCCTCACGAACAGTTGGGTGACGTTTTCCCACATCTTTACCAGTACCACCTAAAGTGACACCGTGGTAAAGCATAGCACCCTTCTCCACAACAGCTGTCTCACCAATAACAAGGCCAGAGCCATGGTCAATGAAGACACCTTCAGCAATCTGAGCCCCTGGGTGAATCTCAATTTGAGTCCAAAAGCGCCAAAACTGACTATGCATACGCGCTAAGAGTCGACAATGGTGGCGCCAGAGAAAATGTGAGATACGATGAGCAGCCAAGGCTTTTAAGCCAGGGTAGGTTAAAAGAACCTCTAGACTCGTCCGAGCTGCCGGGTCATTTTTCTTTACTATATCAATACTTTCTTTCCACCAACCCATTTAGGTCACTCCTTACATCATTATTGTTATTATTGTTTGCTGTGGCCCTATTATTATTTAAAGTGGAAAGCTACCAACACTAGGTCTACTCGCTATCCCCTTCAAAATAAGACCAGTCGACTAACTCAGGCTGCTCATCAAACGGATTGATGACAATACCTTGAACCTTATCCAACTCATTTTCACCTGTTGAAGGCTGATAAATTTCTGACAGTGGCCATTGCAAAATCGTCCCTTTAGCCTTACGGAAAGGTAGGCCAAAAGTCTCGTTCCCGTACCATTTTGCAAAGCTCGTTAAGTTCGTAAACACAGGCACATAACTCTGTCCCTCTGCATTCGACATGGTCGCAAAGAGACGGTCATCCTGGCCATCTTCCTCACGTTTATGAATGAAGGCTGGAACAAGATAAATCTTATCTTTAGGATCTGCCTTTTGATTTTCCTCACCCAAAAGATTATTAAGGGTCTGAGTGAAATAGTTGATAAACTGGATGAGTTCACTGCTTGCAAAAAGAGTGGTATTTGAGAAGTCACCATCCTCTTTTAAATTGAAAGCAAGACCAAAAAGCTCTGCCTGAACAAGTTGTGTTAAAACATCTAAGCTCGAACGTTCTATCCAAATTTGTTCTCGAGCACTCTCCTGAGTAGCTTTGAAAGATTGTAGGTCCTGTTCATTGGTGAAGACAGGAACAACCTTCTTTCCTTCCACTTCAACTGCGTAGAGGTCTTGGGCCGCCAATACTGGAGTACGTTGTAGGTAATTAACCAAAGCCAGACTGGTTAAAAAGTGGTCTGGTTCCTTTAAAAATTCTTTTAGAGTTTCATCAAAAGCTTGCAATTCTTGATTTTCTGTCATTCTTCTGTCTGTTCTTTCGTTTCTGATTTATCAGGATTTTTCGGTGCTTCACCACTTTCATCATGGTGGCGTGGTTTATGATGAGAACGACGGCGGTGACGATGCTCTCCTCCATTTTCCCCTTCCTCAAGTTTTTCAGGCTTAGGAAGCAAGGCCTTGATTGAGGCATCGATACGTCCTTTTTCATCGATTTTGATAATCTTAACAGTTACCGTACCCCCAACTTTAACCACATCTTCGACATGCTCAGTACGTTCCCAAGCTAGTTCTGAGATGTGGATGAGAGCATCTGTCTTATTGAAAAGGTGGACGAAGGCACCGAACTTTTCAATACGCACAACGGGTACAGTGTAAACTTCTCCAACCTTAGCTTCACGTACAAGATCAGAGATGATAGTTTTAGCACGGTTAATGGCATCCTGATCACTAGAGAAAATCTGAACAAGTCCTTCTTCATCAATATCAATTGTGACACCTGTCTCAGCGATAATCTTATCAATGGTCTCACCACCCTTACCGATGACAACCTTAATCTTGTCAACAGGAATCTGAATACTGTCAATCTTAGGAGCCGTTGGTGCCAATTCTGGACGTGGCTCAGCAATCGTTGACTCAATAACATCAAGAATTTCAAAACGAGCCACCTTGGCTTGAGCTAAAGCTTCCTCAAGAATAGCAGTGTAATCCCTGAAATCTTAATATCCATCTGAAGAGCTGTAATCCCTTGACGTGTACCAGCTACCTTAAAGTCCATATCTCCAAAATGATCTTCCAAACCTTGAATATCAGTTAGGACAGTGTAGTTAGTACCATCTGAGATAAGTCCCATGGCAATACCTGCAACAGGTGCCTTAATCGGTACACCACCAGCCATAAGCGCCAAGGTTCCTGCACAAATAGAAGCTTGTGATGAAGAACCATTTGACTCCAAGACTTCGGCTACCAAACGGATCGCATAAGGGAACTCTTCAACACTTGGGAGAACCTGAGCAAGGGCACGTTCACCCAAGGCTCCGTGACCAATTTCACGTCGACCTGGTGCACCATAACGCCCTGTCTCACCCACTGAATACTGAGGAAAATTATAGTGGTGAAGGAAACGTTTCTTATACTCTGGATCCAAACCATCAACAAGTTGTGTATCACTCATAGGTGCCAAAGTCAAAACTGACAAGGCTTGAGTTTGACCACGTGTAAAGAGACCCGAACCATGAACCTTAGGAAGAAAGTCAATCTCTGCGTCCAAAGGACGGATTTCATCCACACGACGGCCATCTGGACGAACCTTATCCTCGGTAATGAGACGGCGCACTTCAGCATGTTCCATCTGCTCAAGGATTTCTGCCACATCACGCAGAATGGTTTCCTTATCTTCATCTTCTGCAAAGCGTTCTTGATAAGAAGCGAGGACTTCTTCTTTTACAGCCTGAGTTGCTGCTTCACGCGCCAGTTTTTCTTCCACCTGAACAGCCTTAGCTAATTGATCATAATAAGCTGTTTCGATTTCGACTTTCAAATCAGCATCAACTTGTAGAAGTTCAACCTCAGCCTTTTCCTTACCAACAGCTGCAACGATATAATTTTGGAAATCAACCAACTCTTGAATAGCCTCATGTCCCTTCAAGAGTGCTTGCAACATAATATCCTCAGACAATTCCTGGGCACCTGACTCTACCATATTGATAGCTTCCTTGGTACCTGCCACTGTCAAGTCTAAAAGTGAAACTTCCTTATCCGCTGCACTTGGGTTGATAATAAAATCTTCTGCAGCATAGGCTACTTGAACTCCAGCAATTGGACCATTGAAAGG
>JBKWCO010000148.1:0-4283 GCA_046975465.1 Streptococcus sp.
GGTGCAAGCTTATTCTAACCAGGATGTTTTGGAACATTTCCAGGAGTCCTGTGAGCTTTTGGAGCGTGTGACGGTTACTAAGACTTGGTCTATGCCATCAGAGCATGTTCAAACATTTGCTGAGATGACACCTCTTTTCTTTCATGCCAATAAGGAGACTTTGGACTTGACTTCAGTGACGCAATTAACCGTTGCAGGAGAACTGCTGATTGGCCGTATTAGAGATGATAAGCAATCCTAACAATCGTTGGGATTTTTTGATGGGAAAATGTCTCAGTTAGCTTGTTTGGTCTTCCTAAAAGGTGTATGATGAGAGCAATAAGTAAGAAAGTTTCAGTAATGGGTAAAAAGCGATGAAAAGTAGAGCCTATAAGAACTACATTTTTGATTTTTATGGTACCTTGGTTGATATCCTAACCGATGAGAAGGATCCTGTGTTATGGGATAAACTAGGCCAGCTATATCAAGCTTATGGAGCGGCTTATGAAGGTGATGTTCTTAAAAAGGCTTATGCTAAGCGCGTGGATCAGGCCCGTAAGGAGTTAATAGAGCTCAAAGGAGTTGCTTATCCAGAAATTGATTTAGCCCACATTTTTAACCAGCTTTATGTAGATGCTCGGCCTCAGTCTAGTAATTCTAATCAGCCGGAAGATTGGGGACAATTGATAGCAATGGTCTTTCGCGTCTTATCTCGCAAACATGTGACGGCTTATCCCCATACTAAGGAAGTTTTAGCCTTTCTAAAAGAGCAGGGCTGTCGTCTCTATCTCTTGTCCAATGCTCAAGCAGCCTTTACTAACGCTGAAATTGACCTAATGGAGTTAAGAGCTTATTTTGATGCCATTTACTTGTCTTCGGATGCGGGTATCTGTAAGCCTCAACCAGAGTTTTTAAAGCAAGTTTTGATTGATCATAGGTTGAAGCCATCTGAGACTGTCATAGTTGGAAATGATTTGACGACTGATATTGCTGTGGCTGAGGCAGTTGGGATCGATGGTATCTTGCTGAATACCTTCCCTATTCTCGTCGAGAGTTGGAGAAATCCCCAATTAAACCAGATCGAGTGATTACTGACATAGAGGCTCTAAAGACAAATTTTACATAAAATACACTCTATTTGGCAAAAGCAAAGACAATTATCAGAATTTTTGGTATAATAATTCCTAACTTTATGTGAATGGAGAATCTCATGACTGCACAAAAAATGTCTGCACAAGAAATTATCGCTTTTATCGGTAATGCTGAAAAGAAAACGAATGTTAAAGTAACTTTTGAAGGGGAATTGGCAACTGCTGTTCCAGCTTCTGTCACTAAACTTGGTAACGTTCTTTTCGGAGACTGGAAAGATATTGAACCACTTCTTGCTAACTTGACTGAAAACAAGGACTATGTTGTGGAACAAGATGGCCGTAACTCAGCTGTTCCATTGCTTGATAAACGTCACCTTAATGCACGTATCGAACCAGGCGCTATCATCCGTGACCAAGTAACTATCGAAGACAATGCTGTTGTTATGATGGGTGCTATTATCAATATCGGTGCTGAAATTGGTGCTGGTACTATGATTGATATGGGTGCTATTCTTGGTGGCCGTGCTACTGTTGGTAAAAACAGCCACATCGGTGCGGGTGCGGTCCTTGCTGGTGTAATTGAACCAGCTTCAGCAGATCCAGTTCGTATCGGTGACAACGTTCTTGTTGGTGCCAATGCTGTTGTTATTGAAGGTGTTCAAGTTGGTAACGGTTCAGTCGTTGCTGCTGGAGCTATCGTTACTCAAGATGTTCCTGAAAATGTGGTTGTGGCTGGTGTTCCAGCTCGTATCATCAAGGAAATTGATGAGAAAACACAACAAAAAACAGCACTCGAAGACGCCTTGCGTAACTTATAACATATTGATAGTAGAGGCCGTAAGGCCTCTATTTCTAGATTCTCTATTAAATAAGACAAAAAAGGAAAATAAAAATGACACTTGATTTAATCAAAATCAGACGAGACCTTCATCAAATTCCAGAAATTGGTTTGGAAGAGTTTAAAACCCAGGCTTATCTCTTAGAGCGTATTGCTGAAATGACTGAGGGTAAGGACTTTGTGGAGCAACGTACTTGGCGTACAGGTATTCTGGTTTATCTCCATGGATATGCTCCTGAAAAGACTATTGGTTGGCGTACAGATATTGATGGTCTTCCAATCGTAGAGGAAACAGGTCTTGACTTCAAGTCTACTCATGAAGGTCGTATGCATGCTTGTGGACACGATATGCACATGACCACAGCGCTTGGTCTCTTGGATCAGATGCTTCAAGTACAGCCTAAAAATAACATGCTCTTCCTCTTCCAGCCGGCTGAAGAAAATGAAGCTGGTGGTATGCTTATGTATGAGGATGGTGCCTTTGGAGATTGGTTGCCAGATGAGTTCTATGGCCTTCACGTCCGTCCAGATTTCAAGGTAGGTGATATTGCGACTAACACAAGCACCCTTTTTGCTGGGACTTGTGAAGTCCTCGTTACTTTCAAGGGGAAAGGTGGACATGCGGCCTTTCCACATGAGGCCAATGATGCCCTTGTAGCAGCTTCTTACTTTATTACTCAGGTGCAAACGATTGTTAGTCGTAATGTTGACCCTATCCAGGGTGGGGTAGTTACCTTTGGTTCTTTCCATGCAGGAACTACTAACAATGTTATCGCTGAAACTGCAGAGGTTTATGGAACTATTCGTACCCTTACTCAGGAAATGAGTCTCCTTATCCAGAAGCGCGTGCGTCAGATTGCAGAAGGCGTGGCAGCTAGCTTTGGTATGGAAGTGGATATCATGTTGAAACAAGGTGGTTATCTTCCTGTAGAAAATAATCCAGCCTTGGCCAAAGAGTTGATGACTTTCTTTGAAGCCAGTCCAGCTGTTAACTTGATTGATTGTTTACCAGCTATGACTGGAGAGGACTTTGGTTATTTGCTTAGTAAGGTTCCAGGTGTCATGTTCTGGTTGGGAATCGACACGCCATATGCACTTCACCATCCTAAGATGAGTCCAAATGAAGATGCCCTCGCTTTTGCAGTGGCTGAAATTGGAAAATTCCTTAAACACAAGGCAGAAGCCTAACCATAGTTGATACAGCTAAAAAATCTACCAAGTCTGACTTTTGGTAGCTTTTTTGATATGATAAACCTATGAAAAATGAACTTAGAAAAACAGTCTTGGCTCAGTTAACTTTACAAGATCCTGAGACTAAGGCTAAGATAGATAAACATCTTTTGGAGCAATTGATTGCCTTACCTGCTTATAAAGATGCCCAGGTGATTGCGACTTATTTGTCTTTTCCTCATGAATATGACACCAGTCTTTTAATCAATCAGGCTTTAAAGGATGGGAAGCGTCTTGTGGTTCCCAAAACCTATAAACAAGGTCGAATGATTTTTGTCGATTACGATCCAGATAATCTTGTTGCAACCTCTTTTGGCTTGATGGAACCTGCGTCTGATTTGGCTGTGGAAAAATCAGAGATTGATTTGATTCATGTGCCAGGGTAGTTTTCAATGCTGAAGGCTATCGCATTGGTTACGGAGCAGGTTATTATGACCGCTATTTGTCTGACTTTGAAGGGATGACAGTTAGCATGGTTTATCCCTGTCAGGAAAAGGATTTTACCCCAGATAGCCATGACGTCGCCGTTAGGGAGGTTATCACATGCAAGTAAATGAGTGGAAGAAATATCCAGCAACCTATCTATTGTTGGGGCTCACGACGCTGACTTTTATCTGTCAATATCTTTTAAACGGCTTTCAAGCGACCTCGCCTTTGAGCCTCTTTAAGATGGGGGCTATGTACGGTGCTTTTGTTCGGTACAGCCCACTGAACCTCTGGCGTCTTGTAACACCAATTTTTGTGCATATAGGTGTTGAGCATTTTCTATTTAATATGCTTGCTCTTTACTTTATGGGGAAAATGGCTGAGCAGATTTTTGGGACTCTACGTTTTCTAGGGCTTTATTTGTTAGCTGGTGTTATGGGAAATGCCTTGACCTTACTTTTTACGCCTAATGTTATTGCGGCTGGTGCTTCGACATCCTTGTTTGGACTTTTTGCGGCTGTTGTGATTCTTGGCTATTATAGTCATAGTCCTTTACTTAATCAGTTAGGTCGCAATTACTTGGCTTTGATTGTTATTAACTTAATTTTCAACCTTTTTACACCTAGTGTTGGGATTACAGGCCATCTCGGTGGTTTAGTTGGAGGTGCTCTTGCGGCTATCTTTTTGGCCAACAAGGTTGAAAGCCGCTTATTTAGTAA
>JBKWCO010000149.1:0-4278 GCA_046975465.1 Streptococcus sp.
CCACTTAACGGCAGTTACTACGATTACATAAGGAATGTAACTGTAAGTAAAAACATCTAGATAAGCCATTCTAGCTAAAATTACAAGATGTGAAACGACAACAACCAAAGCAATAAGGCCGTCAATCACAAGTTGCATATGCTTTTCCCCTTTCTATTTTCCCTATCCTCTACAAATATTATCTTTGATTTATCAATTATCCTGAAAAGAGAGTACCTGTGTAAAATGATGGTCACAACTACGAGTCTCAAGATTTACTTTTGGATAGCGATTAAGTATATCTGCAACCTTAGACAGACCAAGTCCTCGGCCTTCTCCTTTACTAGAAACCCCTTCATCAAAAATCCTTGACACAGGAATACGTTCTTCTCTGGTTGTATTGTCAATAACCAAGATAAGATAACCTTGATTTTTAAAGAAGGATATGGTTAAAGTAGGATCTTCAGAATCCACTGCCGACTCAATAGCATTGTTTAAGAAGACAGAAGAAATCACAACCAAATCTAAGGCCTCTATCTGAGTTGACGATATAACATCTGGCAACTCCAAATTGACCTTAATTCCTAAGTTCTCAGCCTCAAGCACTTTAGCAGAAAAGAGACTCTTGAGAGACGTGATTTCTAAGTTGATCAAACGTGATAATTCATAATTTGATAACGTTAAGCTATTCCCAGATTTCTCTAAAAGCTCGCATACTCCTGCTTCAAAGCAGGTAAATCTCGACGTTGGATACTACTTCCATATTCTTAAGCCTTCAGATAATCCTTCTTAACCTGAGAAATATCATTATAAAGTTTTCTAAACGGTGGCTATATTCTTCTAAACTTTCCTCGTGTCTAGCCATTTCTTCAGCCAACTGATCCTTCACTCTTCTCTTAGAATAAATATTAAGCTGAGCAAAGAGCAAAATAAAGAGAATGGAGTAGACAATCGTAATACTACCTGCTAAATAAATAAAGAGACCTGAGTAAGGAAAGATATTACTGGCATAGAAAATAATTAAAGATAAAATAATATAAGCCAGAGTCACCCCAACCAATAAGCGTTGTCTAACTTGGTAAGTATGGTTATTTCCCATAACATTGAGAGCACCAAAGTCAATAAAGAACACTTTGACAATCAGATGAAAAATTGGATAAATCAAGAGATAAGACAGAGCAATAAGTACTGGGGTGTCCTTGACCTGTAAGTAATTAATTTGAAAAATCCATGGGAAAGAAGTAAAGTTGAAGCAGTTTCGAGGTGACTTCAACAAAAACCCACGGCAAAAAGGTGAAAAGAAAAGAATTCTTTTCACTACTTGATATTTTATTTAAGAAAAGATAGCAGAACAAAAGTGCTAAGAGCGACCCTGTAATGCCTCCAACAAATAGAGAGAGCAAGAGACTCCCTGCGATAAACCAGCATTTACTCTTCCAAGTTTTGAGCAAACCTGACATATCGTGACTAACAATTAAAATAGCCAATAGACGTAGAACCGTAAATAAAACGATCATCTCTAGACTCCCCCCTTCCTTTCAAAATCAACCTACTTTATTGTAACATAAATATATAATTTAGCGTCACTCCTATTAGAAAAAGCTAAAAATATAAAGCTATTTCCCAAGTTAAGAGCTTTCAAAAGTTTCTCTACCTCAGAACCTTTCCCCTACTATACAGCCTAAGCACACATAAAAAGAGCTTAGAAAAACCAAGCTCTTCAACTGACTCATTACCTCTTTTTATGGGTACATGCCGATAACGTAGTAGAAATACCAACCAAATCTTCTCATAATGCTCACTCCTCCCTAATTTTTATTACCAATCTATTATAAAACTAATTTAAAGTTTTGAAAATGATGATATGATTACGAAATATCATCATTATATTACAAATGCAGTCTTATCAATTATCATATAACCGTTGACATATCGCTTATGTGCATTCGAAAACCCAACAATTGTTGGGTTTGTTTTTATAGTGTTGCAAGAACTTGATCAATATGTTTGATTGATTTTTCACGTCCGAGCAAGAAAATAGTATCTGGCAATTCTGGACCGTGCATTTCTCCTGAAACAGCAATACGGATTGGCATGAAGAGATTTTTCCCTTTGATTCCTGTTTCTTTTTGAACAGCCTTAATTTGTGGGAAAATGTTTTCAACAACAAACTCATCATCAGACATAGCTTCGAGTTTGGCTTTAAAGGCTTTAAGTACTGTTGGTACTGTTTCACCAGCCATAACTTCTTTTTCAGCCTCTGTCAATTCTGGGAAATCTTCAAAAAAGAGATCTGTAAGAGGGACAATTTCTTCTGCTGCTGTCATTTGTGGTTTGTAGAGTTCCACTAATTTTTCAGCTTTATCTGTCAAACGACCAGCTTCTTCCAAGAAAGGTTTGCAAAGAGCAAAGACCTTATCGAAATCAGCATGCTTGATGTAGTCATTACTCATCCAATCAGTTTCTTCTGGTCAAAGGCCGCTGGTGACTTACTGAGGCGATTTTCATCAAAAAGTTTAATGAGTTCTTCACGAGAAAAGATTTCGTCTTCACCGCCAGGATTCCAACCAAGAAGAGCAATGAAGTTAAAGACTGCTTCTGGAAGGTAACCTTTTTTACGGTAATCTTCGATAAATTGAAGGGTGTTAGTATCACGTTTAGACAACTTCTTACCAGTTTCAGAATTGATGATAAGGGTCATGTGTCCAAACTCAGGAGCTTCCCAACCAAGAGCTTCATAAACCATGAGTTGTTTTGGTGTATTGGCAATATGGTCATCTCCACGGATAACGTGTGAAATTTGCATATCATGGTCATCAACAACTACCGCAAAGTTGTAAGTTGGGTATCCATCTTTCTTCTGGATAACCCAGTCACCACCGATATTACCACCTTCAAATTCGATATCTCCCTTAACGATATCATGCCATTTATAAATTCCTGACTCATTAACCGCCAAACGAACTGTAGGTACAATACCTGCTGCTTCACGTTCTGCGATGTAGGCAGCTTTTTCTTCTTCAGTCATGCCAAGGAACTCGTTAATGTAACGAGGAGTTTCACCAGCTGCTTCTTGACGTTCACGCTCTGCAGCTAACTCTTCTTCAGTTACGTATGACTTATAGGCTTTACCTTCTGCCAAAAGTTGATCAATATATTTTTGGTAAAGTGGCAAACGCTCTGATTGACGATAGTTTTCGTGTGTTTCAGGACTTTCATCCCAGTCAATTCCCAACCAACGCAAGTTATCAAGCTGTGAACGCTCACCATCTTCAACGTGACGTTTACGGTCAGTATCTTCAATACGGATAATGAATGTACCGCCATGATGACGTGCATAGAGGTAGTTAAACAATGCCGTACGGGCATTACCAATGTGTAGTAGCCCTGTTGGACTTGGTGCGTAACGAACGCGGATATCTTTAGCCAAGATAAATCTCCTTTTTATGTTTCATTCTTCAGTCTTTGGATACCTATTAAGCCTAAAGTCCCTTTCTTAGGACTAACTTAAGATGATAAGTATCAGTAGGCAACTCTATCCCCCAAACTTTCCAAATAAAAATCTATAAGCGAGTACCAATCTTTCTTATTATATCACAATCTAGGGTGGTTCGAGAAATTTTGTTAAAAAAACGACTACCTAAAGGTAGACGTTTTCAATAAATTACTTAACGTGTTTGGCAAGATCTTTTTGAGCTTTGTCATTAGATTTCGCTCTTTCTTTAAGCCAATCTTTATAAGCTGAGTCGTATTGTTTTTTAGTTACAATATCATCTTGAGATTTAAGATACTTGAAGTAGTATGAAGAACCTTTATCACCAGCTTGAGCATAAGCTCCTGAGAATGGCTTAATACGAGAAATTACAGCAGCTGCACCGTTATAAGTAGTTGTTGGAAGATAGAGGGCACTATCTGTCAACCATGCTTGAGCTTTTGCATATTTTTCATAACGAACCTTCAAGTCTGTTGTTTCCTTAGAGGCATCTTCAACCAATTGGTCATATTCTTTAAGACCTACTTTTTGAACTGCTTGACTATTTGGATCGTCATAACCCATGAAGGATTTAGTATTTTCGCTACTTGTCGTTTTCAAGACATCAAGATAAGTTGAAGGATCAAGGTAATCAGGGTCCCAAGCCACACCCACTGACAAGTCCCAATCTTCTGCAGCTGCATTTGATGCAGAGTAAGTGATGTTGTTAAAATCATCAGCCGACAATTGGTGAATATCAAGCACAACATTGTCTTTTCCAAGAGCAGATTCAACAGACTGTTTAATTGATTGTACCTGATTCACAG
>JBKWCO010000150.1:0-4237 GCA_046975465.1 Streptococcus sp.
GTGTAGTTATTTGTTTCCATCATAATTCTCCTTTTGGATTTTAGTCCAAAAAAGACTTTATCATAAAAAACGTTTGACTTTGTTACCCAACTGTAAAATTACTAAAAATAGGTCTATGGACTTAGGTCTGGAGAATGAGTTGGAAAAATAGGCGAGAAAAAAATATTATGCTCACATTGGATGATAGATTGTACGGGCTATATTGTCAGAAACTGTCAAATGCTAAAGAAAGCTTTTAATAGATTAACTGTTTGTTTATATAGGATTAAACAGAGGACTCCTATTGAGAATTACCAAATGAAATGTCATTTTTTGACACCACATGTTAGCTTGACTAACATGTAAATGTTGCAAAATTTCTGAAAATTCGTTGACATGTGTTGTCAAAGTAGTATGATATTAACATAAAAAAAACTTAGGAGGTTCTTATGTTAGGTGTCATCCTACTCTATGTTGGTATGGTTTTGATGAGTAATGGACTCCATCGTTTAGAGGGTATTTCTGATAAATCAAATGTTGTCATGAATATCTTTACGGGTGGTTTGGGTTTGATTCTCAACATTATTGTCATTGCTTACGGAGCTTGTACAGGGCAAGGCGCTGAATGGTTTTATGGTAGCGCCACTGGTCTTTTATTTGCCTTCACCTACCTTTACTCAGCTATCAATACGATTTTCGATTTTGATCAACGTTTGTATGGGTGGTTTAGTTTATTTGTGGCAATTAATACGCTACCAGCAGGGATTCTTTGCTTAACATCTGGATACGGTGGTAATGCTTGGTATGGTATTATTTGGTTCTTGTGGGGTATTCTATGGCTAACTGCCTTTATTGAAATTAACCTTAAGAAGAACCTAGGGAAATTTGTCCCTTACCTAGCTATTTTTGAAGGAATTGTAACAGCTTGGATTCCAGGGCTTTTGATGCTTTGGGGCAAGTGGTAAGCATTGATTTAAGGAGGAAAAACGATGCAATTGACAATGCGTGAGCAGGAAAAAATGATGATTAGCCTTGCGGCTATGATTGCTCAACGACGTAAAGATAAAGGAATCAAATTGAATCATCCAGAAGCGGTTGCTTTGATTACAGACTATGTGCTTGAAGGTGCAAGAGAAGGTAAAACGGTTGCCCAATTGATGGATGAAGCTCGCAATCTTTTAACACGTGAAGATGTTATGGAAGGTATTGCGGAAATGATTCCAATGATTCAAGTTGAAGCTACTTTTACGGACAGTACAAAACTGGTTACTGTTCATGATCCTATTCAGTAAGGAGAAATGTAATGATTCCAGGTGAATACCATGTGGCGAGTGAGCCAATTGATTATAACGGTGGTTACGAAGCCATTAGTCTTGAAGTGAAAAATGTGGGTGACCGTGCTGCTCAAGTGGGCTCTCACTACCATTTTTATGAAGCAAACGAAGCTGGTCTTCAATTTGATCGTGAAAAGGCGCGAGGCAAACGTCTAGATATTCCAGCAGGTACAGCCATTCGTTTTGAGCCAGGTGAAACGAAAACAGTACAACTTATTGACTTTGGAGGGAAACGTCGTATTTTTGGTTTCAATAACAAGGTCAATGGTTTCTTAGACTAGAAAGAGGACAAATCGATGAGTTTTAAAATGGATCGTGAAGAGTATGCTCAACACTATGGACCAACTGTAGGTGATAGCGTACGTCTTGGAGATACCAATCTTTTTGCAGCCATTGAAAAAGACTTTACTGTTTATGGACAGGAATCTAAGTTCGGTGGTGGTAAAGTTTTGCGTGATGGTATGGGTGTTAGTGCTACGGAAACACGTGACAATCCATCAGTTGTTGATACCATTATTACAGGTGCAACCATCATTGACTATACAGGTATTATTAAAGCAGATATCGGTATTCGTGATGGTAAGATTGTTGCTATCGGTCGCGGTGGTAACCCAGATACAATGGACAATGTGGACTTTGTTGTGGGTGCTAGTACAGAAGCCATTGCTGCTGAAGGTTTGATTGTGACTGCTGGTGGTATTGACCTTCACGTGCACTATATTTCTGCCGACCTTCCTGAATTTGGTTTGGATAATGGAATCACAACCCTCTTTGGTGGTGGTACTGGTCCTGCTGACGGAAGTAATGCAACAACATGTACACCAGGTAAATTCCATATTACTCGTATGTTGCAAGCTGTTGATGATATGCCTGCTAACTTTGGTTTCCTTGCCAAAGGTGTTGGTTCTGAGACTGAAGTGGTTGAAGAGCAAATTAAGGCCGGTGCAGCAGGAATTAAGACACACGAGGACTGGGGTGCGACTTACGCAGGAATTGATAATTCCCTTAAAGTTGCGGATAAATACGATGTTTCTTTTGCGGTCCACACCGACTCTTTGAATGAGGGTGGATTTATGGAAAATACTTTGGAATCTTTCCAAGGTCGTACCGTTCATACCTTCCATACCGAAGGTTCTGGTGGTGGGCACGCTCCAGATATTATGGTTTTTGCAGGTAAGGAAAATATTTTGCCATCATCAACTAACCCAACTAACCCATACACGACAAATGCTATTGGTGAATTGTTGGATATGGTTATGGTTTGTCACCACTTGGATCAAAAATTCCAGAAGATGTTTCCTTTGCGGAATCACGTGTTCGTAAGCAAACTGTTGCTGCAGAAGATGTTCTTCACGATATGGGTGCCCTTAGTATCATGACTTCTGATGCCATGGCAATGGGACGTGTCGGTGAAGTGGCCATGCGTTGTTGGCAACTGGCTGATAAGATGAAGGCTCAGCGTGGTCCACTTGAAGGGGATTCAGAGTTTAACGATAATAACCGTATCAAACGTTACGTGGCTAAATATACAATTAACCCTGCCATCACCAATGGTATTGCAGACTATATCGGTTCTGTAGAAGTTGGTAAATTTGCAGATTTGGTTATCTGGGAACCAGCACAATTTGGTGCAAAACCTAAGTTGGTGCTTAAGGGTGGTATGTTAACTTATGGTGTTATGGGTGACGCTGGTTCAAGTCTTCCAACACCTCAACCACGTATCATGCGTAAATTATATGGTGCTTACGGTCAAGCGGTTCATGAAACAAATCTTACATTTGTCTCTCAATATGCTTATGATCACGGTATCAAAGAAGAAATTGGTTTGAATAAGATTGTTCTTCCTGTTAAGAATACGCGTAACTTGACTAAGCGTGATATGAAGCTTAATGACTACGCTCCAAAAACAATCCGTATCGATCCACAGACCTTTGATGTCTTTATTGATGATGAGTTGGTTACTTGTGAGCCAATCCATACGACATCATTGTCTCAACGTTATTTCTTGTTCTAAGGAAAACGCTATATACATGAGGCTGGATTTTTTCCTCCAACCTCTTTTGTATTTTATAGCCATAACGTTTTTAGTGCTTTATTAAGTTGCTATATGAGTTTGATGCTAGATTTTTAAAATGTAATAGAAAAGGAAAAAGTATGATTTTTACAAAAGTAGATGCTCTTGTTAAGGATATCGATGTGGACAAATACCATATTGAAACAGTCATTCTTTCGAGTGACGATCTTAACAAAAAAATTATTCGTGTGAAGAGTGATCATGGGAATGAATTTGGTATTCGTCTTGATAAGGGACAAAAATTGCAAAATGGATCTGCCTTTTTTATCGATGATCACCATGTCCTAGCTATTGGTGTTGAGTCACAGGATTTGATTGTCATCTCACCTAAAGATATGGATGAAATGGGAATCACAGCTCACATTCTTGGGAATACTCATAAACCGATTGAGGTGAAAGATGCCAAGATTTATTTAGAGGTTGACCCAGTTGTAGAGCAAGTCTTGACTCAAAAAGAGATTGCCTACACGATTGAAGAAGTGGTCCTTGATAAGCCCCTACGCCATGTGAATTTAACTGCCCATGAACATTAATCCCTTTGCTAATGTGTCTTTGCAAGATTATCTTGAAATTGTGCAAATTGTCGATTCAACCTTTCCAATTGGATCATTTAACCACTCATTTGGGATGGAAAATTATCTGCGTGAAGATACTGTAACAGATGATAAAGGTTACGAAGAGTGGCAAGAAGCCTATTTAGCTAGTCAGTTTAAATATGGTGAAGGTCTTGTAATCAAACTGGTTTATGATGCTATGGTTACAGATAACATAGAGCAGGTCTGGCATTATGATAAGGTCTTCTTCAAATTTTAAATAGCTATCAGAAAAATAATCAATTTGAAGTTTATCA
>JBKWCO010000151.1:0-4151 GCA_046975465.1 Streptococcus sp.
AAAAACTTCCGAACGCCATAAAATTATAGTTTCAGACGTTTTTATCACTGCTAAAAGTCTCGGTATAAGCTTACTAGGTTCGCAAAATCTATTAAATATTTAAAAATAGTTTAATTATGTTCTGAGTCTCAGCCTTGCTGGGGCTTTTTTCTTACACAAATGTAAGCTAACAAATTAAAATGAAAGTTAAGACTATGGTTTTGTTTATTAAGATTCTGCTATACTAGAAACATGATTATTACCACATCTTTACGTGAAAATGAGGCCTTGATTGCACGTGCCCAAGAACTAGCCCACGAACTCGGGGCTGCCTACCAGCCTCGTCGCAAGTTATCCTTGGCAAAATGTTTAGAGCGATTTGGAGCTTTTTATCTTCTATATAAAGACAGATTGTCTTTTGTCAATGCGGATGGCAGTGAGCTGTCCTTTCATCCAGATACAGCAGTTCTTCGGATTAAGGCGCCACATGATGCTCTAGTCAATCTTTTGGGTTCGTCTAGCAAGTCTATTCTGGATACTACTATGGGTCTGGCTTCCGATAGTCTAGTTATGGCGGCAGCGGGAAATAAGGTGACTGCCCTTGAGAGTCAAGAAGTGATTTTTCAGGTGGTTTCTCGTGGTCTGGCCACATATCAGACAGATGACAAGCAGCTTGAAAAAGCCATGCGTTCTATTAAGGCTATTAAGAGCGATAGCTTATCCTTTTTGAAATCCCAGGCTAATCACTCTTTTGATATCATCTATGCCGATCCTATGTTTTCAGAGACTATCAAGGAATCGGAAAATCTACAAGCTATCAAACCTTTGGCCAATGGCAGCCGTCTGACAGAAGAATGGTTAAATGAGGCTAAACGTGTTGCACGGGAAAAAATTATCATCAAGGCACATTTTCGAGATACCGTTTTTGAAGAACTTGGTTTTGAACGCCAGGTTCGGCCCAATCAAAAGCTGCATTATGGTGTCATGGATGTAAGCGAAGGCCATTGACACTGAAAGTTAAAAGTATTACAATTGTTTCATCCATGTGATACAAAAAGAAAGAGAGACATATGCGAAAGAAAATCAGTCCAAAGTTATTTAAAATAAAAAGAGTTTGGATCATTGGAGGAATTGGCCTCCTTGTCCTTTTGGTCCTAGGCTTTAACCTTTTTGCGGGTGGTGGCAAAGATGATAAGGCTTCCGAGTCCCCTACAGCAAGTAAGGTAACCAAGGGGCAGTTGGCCTCGTCCACCCTTCTGACTGGCATGGTGAAGGCTCAGTCGGAACAGTACGTTTATTTTGACAATACCATTGGACGCAATGCCACTGTGACAGTCTCTGTTGGTGAGGAAGTTAGCGTTGGTCAGCAACTGGTCCAATACGATAGCACCTCAGCCCAAGCAGCATATGATACGGCTAGTCGTGCCTACAATAAGGCAGTTCGTGACCGTAATTATTTCCAACAGTATGGGACGGCTCCTGCGGCTTCAGCACAAACAAGTAGTGATTCGGATGAGGATGATTCGACAACTACCGTTAGTCCTCAACAGCGTCAGCAAACCGAGGCAAGTAATTACCAAACCTTGCAAGATTATAATGATGCCATTGCCAATGCAGCATCAGAGCTAGAAAAGGCACAAGATGTTCTCAACCAAACAGTCATTGTTTCAGATGCTAATGGAACAGTCGTAGAAGTTGCGGACTCTGTGGACCCTGCTTCAAAAGAGAGCCAAACCCTAGTTCATGTGACAAGTGAAGGCCAATTTGAGATTCAAGGGACCTTAACAGAATATGACATTCCAAATATTTCAGTAGGTCAAAAGGTCAAAATTACTTCCAAAGTATACCCAGATCAAACTTGGACGGGGAAAGTCAGCTACGTTTCCAATTATCCTAAGCAAAATGCCAACCAGTCAACGGGGACATCTGGCAACTCAGGTCAGTCAGGTTCTCAGTATGAATACAAGGTTCAATTGACCAGTCCAATCGGAAAACTGAAGCAAGGTTTTAATGTATCACTTGAAGTGACAAAAGATGATGATGCCTTGTTGGTTCCTGTAACTGCTGTGACCAAGAAAGGCTCTGACAACTACGTCTGGGTTTACGATGACGAGAGTCAAAAAATCAAGCAAGTCAAGGTCAAACTTGGCAATGCAGATGCTAAGCAGCAAGAAATTGCATCAGGGCTTAAAGAAGGTCAAAAGGTTATTACTAAGGCTGAAAAATCCTTTAAGGATGGCGAGACCCTGAAGGATGTGACGGATGCCGATAGCAAAAAATCAAAAGAGACTAGTGGAGAAGAGGTGAGGTCTAGTGACTAAGCCAGCGCTTATGGTTTTAAAGGGGATCACCAAGTCTTTCAAAAATGGTCAGAGTCCTTGCAGGTCCTTAAGGGGATTGACTTATCAGTTGAAGAAGGTGACTTCGTGGCAATCATGGGCCCTTCTGGTTCAGGAAAATCAACCCTCATGAATATTATTGGACTTCTTGATCAACCAACTACAGGTTCCTATCAACTCGAGGGCGAGGATGTGGCTGATCTCTCTGAAAACCGCCTGGCCAAGGTAAGAAATGACCAGATTGGCTTTATCTTTCAGCAGTTTTTTCTCTTGCCAAAGTTAAGTGCCCAAAAGAATGTAGAGCTTCCCTTGATTTATGCGGGGAAATCGCCACGTGAACGTAAGCAAAGGGCACAACAATTCTTGGAAAAAGTCGGCTTGTCAGAACGTAGCCATCATTTGCCGTCAGAGCTGTCTGGTGGACAGAAGCAGAGGGTGGCTATTGCGCGTGCACTGTCTAACAATCCGGCAATCATTTTGGCGGATGAACCTACGGGTGCGCTTGATACCAAGACAGGAACCCAGATTATGGAGCTTTTAACCCAGCTAAACCGTGAAGGAAAGACCATTGTCATGGTTACCCATGAACCCGAGATTGCAGACTATGCCCGACGTAAGATTGTCATCCGCGATGGGGAAATTACCCAGGACACAACGGAAGCGTTCGGATAGACTAGGAGGTAAGAATGGAAAATTGGAAATTTGCTCTTAGTTCTATTCGTTCTCACAAGATGCGGTCCTTCCTGACCATGTTGGGGATTATCATTGGTGTTGCTGCGGTAGTACTTATCATGGGTCTAGGAAATGGGATGCGTCAGAGTGTTACCGATAGTGTGACCGGTGATAAGGATACCGTTCAAGTCTACTTTGAAGCCAAGGGTGAGGAGATAGATCCTGCCTATGCGGACTTGTCACAACCGACAAAACCGGTTAAAGAAGTTTGGTTGGAGCAAGTGGCTAGGCAGACGCCAGGTGTGGATAGCTATTTTGTGACCAACAGCCTAACTTCCTCTATCTCCCTCCAGAAAAAGACTGTGAAGAATGTTAATATCACAGGTGCCAGCCAGGGCTACTTTAAAGCTAAAAAGTTAGAGATGTTGACAGGACGTTCCTTGCAAGACAATGATTATAAAAACTTTTCACGAGTCATTGTCATTGATCAGATGGTGGCTAAAAAACTCTTTGAGTCGAATGATGATGCCCTTAACCAAGTGGTTACTATTGGGAAAAATGATTATCGTGTGATTGGTGTTTATAAGAATAAAGACACAGCAATCGGTGCCTATGGTGAAATTGGAACAGCTCTTGTGGCCAATACCCAGTTAGCGGCAGAATAATACCGATGCTATTGGTCAGATTTTTTTCCATGTGACCGATGTGAAAAATAGTAGCAGTGTTGCTAAGAATGCTGCTAAACGCTTGACCCAGTTGGCTCAAGATGACAATGGAGAATATAAGGCAGCAGACATGAGTTCGGCCCTAGATCAGGTGAATACAATCTTTGGAACCATTACCACCGTTGTCGGAGCTATTGCTGGGATTTCACTCTTAGTTGGTGGAATCGGTGTTATGAATATCATGCTAGTTTCGGTAACTGAGCGGACACGAGAGATTGGTCTTCGTAAGGCTTTAGGTGCCACACGTCGTAAAATCTTGACTCAGTTTCTGATTGAGTCCATGGTTTTGACCATCCTGGGAGGTTTGATCGGGCTAGGCTTTGCGGCCCTAGTCGTTGGACCGATTGGGAATGCCATGGATCTTAAAGCGACGGTTTCTCTTGGTGTAGCCATGGGGAGCATAGCCTTCTCAGCAGCTGTAGGGATTATCTTTGGT
>JBKWCO010000152.1:0-4150 GCA_046975465.1 Streptococcus sp.
GAAAAAGAAAATGGCGACAGTACTTTATGGAAAGGTGTCGCCGATTAAAATAGGAGAATACTAAACATGGCTAAAGTAAAAAATAAAAAGAAAGCTTTTAAACACCGTTTGAAAAAACAAGGACTTTTCAATAATGTTAAAGCCCCTGTTCCACCCGTTGCGCCTGTTCCACCAGTGCCACCAGTAGCACCACAACCTGTTGCTGAAACTAAGACAGTTGCCAAGGAAGAAGTAGCAGCCAAAGACCTTAGTCTTGAAACTTTCGCAGAACTTCCAGAAGTTGAAGGCCTTCGTTCAAACCTTGTAGAAACTCTTTATAATGAAGGTTTGACTTCAGTAGAGGCTTTTGCTACTGTGACTGAAGAAGAAGTTCTTGCACTCAAGGGTGTGGGACCTGCGACAGTTAAAAAATTGAAAGAAAATGGTGTCAGCTTTAAAGCTTAAGCCTAAAAAAGATCCGAGGTGTAGACTTCGGATCTTTATTCTTTGACTTGGGAAGCATTGTTTGATTAGGAGGACAAGAAAACCACTAGCTTTTTGCTAGTGGTTGATAGATCTGTATTATTTATTTGGATTTTGTTTGGTTAAATTAAGTCCAAAAGGGACCAAGTTTTCTTGATGCTTGCGAATACGGGCCATATTCTCAGTGTGACGGAAAATAATCACTAAAGCCATGATGATAAGAACAGCACTAAAGATTGGGTCATACCCATCTAGTAAAAAATGGATAGCGGGGAAAGTAGCCAGGGTAATCAGCCCAACAACTGCAGCAGTGACACTTGAAAATGAAATCATGCTGGTTAGATAGAGCGTTAGAGCAAAGACCAAGAGCAGGAAGACGCAGTAGAGGGGGCAAAACCAAGAAGCACCCCAGCGCTTGTTGCAACTGCCTTTCCACCCTTAAAACTAGCGAAGATTGGGAAAACATGTCCAATGATGGCAAAGAAACCAATGATTAGAGGAGATACAGCTGTGACACCAAACCAAACCGGTAGGAGCACTGCCAAAGTCCCCTAAGCATGTCCACTAAGAAAGTGATTGTGCCAGCCGTCTTACCAAGAACACGGAAGGTATTAGTTGTTCCAGTATTTCCAGATCCGTGCTCCGAAGATTCGTATGGAAGAAAACTTTTCCAATCCAGAGACCAGTCTGAATGGAACCCAGCAGGTAGGCGATAAGAATTAATAATAAGATTTTCATGAGATAATTATAGCATACAGCTTAGTAATTGACAAAGTTGGTCAGATTTAAGATAAGCTAACAGCTTTCTGATTTCCTTTGCAAATTCTTCTGAAAACCTATAAAATAATAAGGATGAAAATTTTGGAGGTCACTCTTGGCTAAAAAAGAAATAAATGTAAATAATTATAATGATGATGCCATTCAGGTACTGGAAGGGTTAGATGCGGTTCGCAAGCGCCCAGGAATGTACATTGGCTCAACGGATGGGACAGGTCTTCATCACCTGGTTTGGGAGATTGTCGATAATGCCGTCGACGAAGCTCTCTCAGGCTTTGGTGATATCATCGCTGTTACCCTAAATAAGGATGGTTCCGTTTCTGTTTCTGACTCTGGACGTGGGATGCCGACAGGTATGCATGCTATGGGTAAACCAACAGTTGAAGTTATTTTCACTGTCCTCCACGCAGGTGGTAAATTTGGACAGGGTGGTTATAAGACTTCTGGAGGTCTTCACGGTGTGGGGTCTTCAGTTGTTAATGCGCTATCTAGCTGGCTTGAGGTAGAAATTACCCGTGATGGTAGTGTTTATCGTCAACGTTTTGAAAATGGAGGTCACCCTGTAACAGGGCTTGAAAAATCGGCAAGGCACCTAAATCTAAGACAGGTACAAAAGTTACCTTTATGCCTGATGCTAGTATCTTTTCAACGACTGACTTCAAATTTAACACCATTTCAGAACGTCTCAAAGAATCAGCCTTCCTTCTTAAGAATGTCACTATGACATTGACAGACTTGCGTGGCGAAGAAGAAGTTCGTGAAGAATTCCACTATGAAAATGGGGTTCAAGACTTTGTATCTTACTTGAATGAGGACAAGGAAACGCTGACACCAGTCATCTATATTGATGGAGACCAGCAGGAATTTCACCTAGAAGTAGCCCTTCAGTACAATGATGGCTACTCTGACAATATTCTTTCCTTTGTTAATAATGTTCGTACTAAGGATGGCGGTACCCACGAGACAGGTTTCAAATCAGCTATTACCAAGGCCTTTAACGATTATGCCCGTAAGACTGGCCTTCTCAAGGAAAAGGACAAGAATCTTGAAGGGTCAGATTACCGTGAGGGCTTGTCAGCAGTTATTTCCTCTTGGTTCCTGAAGAGCACCTTCAGTTTGAGGGACAAACCAAGGATAAGTTGGGGTCTCCACTAGCTCGTCCTATTGTTGATGGTATTGTTTCAGAGTATCTGACTTATTTCCTTATGGAAAATGGAGATCTGGCTTCTAACTTGGTGCGTAAGGCTATCAAGGCCCGTGATGCCCGTGAAGCTGCTAGAAAAGCCCGTGATGCCAGCCGAAATGGCAAGAAAAATAAAAAAGACAAGGGGCTCTTGTCAGGAAAATTGACGCCAGCCCAGTCTAAAAATGCAAAGAAAAATGAGCTTTATCTGGTCGAAGGGGATTCTGCCGGTGGATCAGCTAAACAAGGTCGTGATCGTAAATTCCAGGCCATTCTTCCTTCTTCGAGGGAAGGTCCTCAACACTGAGAAAGCCAAAATGGCAGACATTCTCAAAAACGAAGAAATCAATACCATGATTTATACTATCGGTGCAGGAGTTGGAGCTGATTTTAACATTGACGATATCAACTACGACAAGATTATCATCATGACCGATGCCGATACCGATGGGGCCTACATCCAAACCTTGCTCCTTACTTTCTTCTATCGTTATATGCGTCCACTGGTTGAAGCAGGACACGTTTATATCGCTTTGCCTCCTCTTTACAAGATGTCTAAAGGGAAAGGAAAGAAGGAAGTTGTCGAATACGCTTGGACAGATGGGGAACTTGAGGAACTTCGTCAAAAATTTGGTCGTGGAGCTATTCTCCAACGTTACAAGGGGCTTGGTGAGATGAATGCTGACCAGCTTTGGGAAACAACCATGGATCCAGAGACAAGAACCCTTATCCGAGTGACGATTGACGATCTAGCGCGTGCCGAACGTCGTGTCTCAGTCCTTATGGGAGATAAGGCAGCACCACGCCGTCAATGGATTGAAGATAACGTTAAATTTACGCTTGAGGAAAGTGGCGTATTTTAGGTTGCAGGCCAGAAGGGAATGTAATAAGATAGAGTTAGGGAGAGCGCTTATATCAATAGATACTTGGGATTATAAAGAAACAAGTTGATTATTTTCACATAGTTTATTAACTATTTTGAGTGTCATTGACTAGAAATCAATGGAGGTAGAAAATGAATTTTAATGTTATCGATTACCTACTTTACCATGCAGATGTAGCTTTTCCTGCTATTATTCTTATGGTTATTGTTTCTACCATATACTTAATTTTTTATGGCATACAACCTATAAAAACACGCTTTTCGATCTTTTCTCTTATCTATAGTCTCCCTCCTAATCTTCGTGGTGGATAATCCCCTCTATTCTTATTTTGGTAGTACATTCTCAGGTTTATTATTTGTTTTTTACTATATGATGGTCTTTTCAGTGTTTTATGTGCCATTCTCGCTAATAGCTTTTATAAAAAGTCTTCTACATTTAATACGCTTTCAAACCAAATATTCAATCTTACTAGTTATTAATAGTTTCTTTGCCACATTACTAGCTTCCTCAGCCTGCTCTTTTACAAGGGTCTTTGGGATTTCTCCCTGCTTCATCCATGTACTTTATTTTTATCCTCCTAGCGGCAAGTGGTATTGCTCAAACTATAATAGGGAAAAAGGAAAACGAAAAAAATAAAGACTATATGGCTAAGTCAGGAACAGACAATGTGAGGTAGACCTATGTTATCTAAGGTATTAAGTTTCATACTATACTATCCTCAAATAGTCCTTCCTGTTTGTGGAGTGGCAATAGCTTATTTAAGTGTTTATAAAAAGCGACCAATAAAAACACGTTTTTTACTTCTGCCGATACCAGTAGTGGTAACCTTCCTTCTATCTTTGAT
>JBKWCO010000153.1:0-4134 GCA_046975465.1 Streptococcus sp.
CAAGTTTTGGCAGCTCACGGTATTAAATCTTACGTATTTGAAAGCCTTCGTCCAACACCTGAATTGTCATTTGCAGTACGTCATCTTCACACATTTGCTGGTATCATGGTAACAGCCAGCCACAACCCTGCACCATTTAATGGTTACAAGGTTTACGGAGAAGACGGTGGACAAATGCCACCAGCAGATGCACCCCCCCCCCCCCACTACATCCGTGCTATCGAAAATCCTTTCACTGTGCAATTGGCTGACCTTGAAGAAAGCAAAGCTAGCGGCTTGATTGAAGTTATCGGTGAAAACGTCGACGCTGAATACTTGAAAGAAGTTAAAGGCGTTAACATCAACCAAGACTTAATCAATGAATACGGTCGTGACATGAAGATTGTCTACACTCCACTTCATGGTACTGGTGAAATGTTGGCACGTCGTGCTCTTGCGCAAGCTGGATTTGAAGCTGTTCAAGTTGTTGAAGCTCAAGCTGTTCCAGATGCTGACTTCTCAACTGTTAAATCTCCAAACCCTGAAAACCAACTGCCTTTGCTCTTGCTGAAGAACTTGGTCGCAAAGTAGACTGTGTATTGGTTGCAACTGACCCAATGCTGACCGCCTTGGTGTTGCCAACCAGATGGATCTTATAACCTTCCAACCAATCGGACTATCATTACAAATATATTCTTGAAGCTCACAACAGCTGGTACACTCCTGCAAATGCTGCCCTCTGTAAATCAATCGTATCAACTGAGTTGGCAACAAGATTGCAGAAAGCCGGCGCAACTATGTTTAACGTCTTGACTGGTTTCAAATTTATCGGTGAGAAAATCATGAATTTGAAACACAACACAACCACACTTACATGCTTATTTCGAAGAAAGCTTCGGTTACCTCATCAAACCATTCGTACGTGACAAAGACGCTATCCAACTGTTCTTATCGTTGCTAAATCGCAGCTTTACCGCTCACGTGGCATGACTTTGGAATGGTATCGAAAAATCTAAATATACGCTACTTCGCAGAAAAAACACCCTGTTACCCTCTCAGGTGTTGACGGAGCTGAAATCAAGAAAATCATGGATAAATTCCGTGGCAATGCTCCTAAACAATTCAACAAATAAGACATTGCTAAGACAGAAGACTTTTTGGAACAAACAGCTACTACTGCTGACGGCGTTGAAAAATTGACAACTCCTCCAAGTAGTGCTTAAATACATCTTGGCTGATGATTCATGGTTTGCCGTTCGTCCTTCAGGTACAGAACCAAAAATCAAATTCTACATCGCTACAGTTGGTGAATCTGAAGCAGATGCTAAAGAAAAAATTGCTAATATCGAAGCAGAAATCAATGCTTTCGTAGGCGAATAATATTTAAGACTTAGAGCTAAGCTCTAAGTCTTTTTTATACGCGACAATACTAGGATTGTAAGCAAGTCACCTTTTTCATACTATAAACACGAAACCACCTATAGATTAAACTATAGGTGGTAATTTTATGATTCAATTATAGAGCGCTAACTTGTGAATGATGTTTAAACAAAGAATGAGTAGCTTCGTGAATATGACGAGCAGTTTCTGCATTATTCATGGTGTAGAGGTGAACACCTGCAACATCTTGCGTAACAAGGTCGACAATCTGGTCAATCGCATAAGCAAGACCTGCCGCTCTAAGTGACTCAGGATCATGCTCATACTTATCCAAATGGCACGGAACTTACGTGGTAAATGGATATTCTCACAAGTCTGCAAACGTAGACTGGTTACGACCAAAATAGGTATAATACCCGCATGAATTGGTACATCAATTCCAGCCAGGTACTATCTTGAAAATCATAGAAACGTTCATTGTCAAAGAAGAGTTGAGTTACTATTAGAACAACCTGCATCGCCTTTTCTTGCCTTGGATATCAAATTTGATTTGGCGAATCTGATGCCCTTCAGGATAGCAGGCACCATGATTCAAATTGAGGAGCTTCTTCCTTAATAAACTCAATCAAATCAGTGGCATATCTAAAGTCTTTAAGAGGTTCCACACCTGGAATGATATCGCCACGTAGGGCTAAGATACGGTGTACACCAACAGCATCCAAGTCTCGTAAGGTATCAGCAACCTTTTCTTTACTCAAATAGATAGCTGGAAGGTGGGCAATCGTTGGGATAGCTAGGTCATTTTGAATATGATCTGCCAAAGGAACCGTCGTCTCTTTGATATTATATTTGTTATTACTAGCTGTCACACTGATAAAGTGTGGAGCCAATCCTTGCATATCCTCAAGAGCACGTAGGATTTTTTCATTACCTACTGCTGGGTTAGGTGGAAAGACTTCAAAAGAGAGTGATGGTGTTTGGCTTGTCATATTTTATACCTTCTTTTTTTTAGATTTTTGTTAAGACGAAAAGCAAATTTTAGTGTTTAGTCATCTCAGAACCACATAGAAACAATTTTAGCTAGCCTGCTTGCAAAAATCTTTAGAAATTTATTCGCTATTGAAAACCTTCTACACTTAAGGAAGAAGGTCTTCAACATATGATAACTTCTGCTTACAAGTTTTCGCGAGCTGCTTTTGCAGCTTCTACAAGCTTGATCAAGCTTTCTTTAGTTTCTTTGATTCCGCGAGTCTTCAAACCACAGTCAGGGTTGATCCATACTTTACCGCTTGGTACTTTAGCCAAGATTGCTTCGATAGTGTGGTCAATTTCACCGTCTTGTGGGACACGTGGTGAGTGGATATCGTAAACCCCAGGTCCAACTTCTGTTTGGAAGTTTTGAGCTTTAAGTTCATCCAAAATTTCAAGATTTGAACGACTAGCTTCAAATGAGATAACGTCTGCATCCAAGTTGTCAATGGCTGGGATGATATCTGTAAATTCTGAATAACACATGTGAGTGTGGATTTGTGTGTCTGGTGCTACTGTTGAGTGTACCAAACGGAAGGCTGGAATCGCCCAGTCAAGGTAGTCTTCGTACCAGTCACTGCGACGGAGTGGCAATTTTTCACGAAGTGCAGCTTCGTCAATTTGGATGATTTTAACGCCTGCTGCTTCAAGGTCTAGAACTTCATCCTTAATAGCAAGGGCGATTTGAAGAGTAGAATCCTTGATAGAGATGTCTTCACGTGGGAATGACCAGTTAAGGATAGTAACAGGTCCAGTCAACATACCCTTAACAGGCTTGTCTGTACGGCTTTGTGCATAGCTAGACCATTTCACAGTGATTGGGTTAAGACGAGTGACATCACCCCAGATGATTGGTGGTTTAACCCCACGCATACCATACGATTGCACCCAACCATTTTTAGAGAAGAGGTAACCAGACAAGTTTTGACCGAAGTACTCAACCATGTCGTTACGTTCAAATTCACCATGGACAAGAACATCAAATCCAACTTCTTCTTGCCACTTAATCCATTCATCGATTTCTTGTGCAAGGAAAGCATCGTAATCTTCTTGTGACAATTCATGCTTACGGAAAGCCAAACGTTTAGAACGCACTTCCTTAGTTTGAGGGAATGAACCGATAGTTGTTGTTGGAAGCAATGGAAGCTTGAAAGCATCTTTTTGAATAGCTTCACGTTCTGCAAAAGCTGGCAAACGTGTGTAATCTGCTTCTGTCAAGCCTGCAATACGAGCACGAAGTTCAGCGTTTTCACCAACACGTTCAGTAGCAAAGAGATCTTTGTTAGCAGCAAGTGCTTCAGCACCTTGACCATTGCGGATAGCATCCAAATCACGAAGTTCTTCCAATTTTTCAACGGCAAAAGCAAAGTGATTCAAAATGGCTGGTTCAAAGTCTTCATTAGCAGTTGTAAATGGTACATGAAGAAGAGAACATGAAGTCGTCAAAACAACATTTTCAGCTGGCACTTGTTCAAGAATTGCAAGACTCTTCTCGTAGTTATTACGCCAGATGTTTTTACCATTGACGATACCGGCATAGAGAGTCTTATCAGCTGGGAAACCACCTTTAACCAATTCAAGTGTTTTCTTACCTTCAACAAGGTCAAGACCAATACCATCAACTGGCAAGTTCACAAGGTCATTGTAGACATCACGAACGTCACCAAAGTAAGTTTGGATCAAGACTTCAAGACCTTTTTTATCAGCCAAAAGTTTGTTGTAGAGGTTCAAGAAGAGAGCTTTTTC